>JAIZWN010000665.1 GCA_020443945.1 Candidatus Thiosymbion ectosymbiont of Robbea hypermnestra
TGGATTCCGGCAATCCCTGCCGGAATGACGGGGTAGGGGTCGGCAGACTTCATCACTTAAAATTTAGCCACTACCCCACGGGGATATCCTCGCGGACGGACCTGTGGCGGGTGGGATGTCAATCGGTACGGTCCAAGGTATCAGGCCGCGTCCGGTTGTACGTGCACGCACAGACCGAGTGCGGCGGCGATATTGACCAGCGCGTCGAGCGAGAAACGGGAAATCCGCCCACGCAACAGATCGTTCATCCGTGGCTGTGTCACGCCGCAACGAGCGGCCGCTTCGCGTTGGGTCCAACCCCGTTCCGTTACAATGGCGTCGATCTGTTCCATCAGCTCGGAGCGTAGCTTGAGGTTGGCCGCCTCCGCCGGTGTGTCGGCAATCGCATCCCAAACGCTGTCGAAGGTCTCGATCTCTGTATGGCTCATGATTTACCCTGGATCAGCCGATTAAACCGCATCCTGGCGAGCTCGATATCTCGCTTCGGTGTAGTTTGTGTTTTCTTCTGAAAGGCATGGAGAACATAGATGGCATCGGGTAGCCTCGCCGTGTAGATCACTCGGAAGGTACCCGAGTCACCCCAGACTCGAAGCTCTTCGACCCCGCGGCCGATAGTCGGTATCGGTTTGAAATCATTAGGTTGTCCGCCGCGCTGAAGCTTGTCGATCTGTCGTCCGGCGTCTTGCTTTGCGTCTCTTGGGAAGGCTCGCAAACACTTGAGAGAATCGCCGAGGAATCGTACTGGTTTCATACCTGGACTCACTACTGTCCGGTAAAACCTTCGCCCCACTCACGTAACAGCTTGTAAAGACATGCAAAACCGCGGATTTCGGGG
>JAIZWN010000666.1 GCA_020443945.1 Candidatus Thiosymbion ectosymbiont of Robbea hypermnestra
TGGATTCCGGCAATCCCTGCCGGAATGACGGGGTAGGGGTCGGCAGACTTCATCACTTAAAATTTAGCCACTACCCCTGGCCGGAATGACGGCCAACCGGCGCCTTACCTCATGACCCACGATCCCTTTGTGGCTTGGTGTCTTTGTGTGAGAATTGAAAACACCCCCTAAGAAACACCGGCATTCATGGTGACCAGTCGCAGAGTACTCGAGCCGTCCAGCTTCGCGCGGCGCCTGGTGCGCGACGGACTGATCCCGGCGGAACGGGCGGAACAGGCCTACCGGGAGGCGCACGAACGCCGGCAGTCCTTCGTCCGGTATCTGGTCGAGGAAGAGCATCTCGACGACGGGCGGATCGCCCTGGCCGCCGCCGCCGAGTTCGGGGTGCCCCTGTTGGATCTGGACGCCGTCGAACACGCCGATCTGCCCCTGAACCTGGTCGATGAGAAGCTGGTGAGCCGGCACCGCGCCCTGCCGCTCTTTTGCCGCGGCAATCGGCTGTTTCTCGCCGTCTCGGATCCCGCGAACCACCAGGCCCTGGACGAGATCGGATTCGCGACGGGCCTGGTGACAAACGCGATCCTGGTCGAGGAAACCAAGCTCGCCGCCGCGCTCGCGCGGCTGGTCAAGGCGCGGGACCGGGCCATGTCGGAGCTCCTGGATACCGACCTGGACGACTTGGCGGATGTCTCCGCGGAGGAGGCACAGCGGCACGACCCGGAGCTGAATGTCGATGACGCGCCCATCGTCCGCTATGTCAACCAGATCCTCATGGAGGCCATCGATCGCGGGGCCTCGGACATTCATTTCGAGCCCTACGAGAAATATTGCCGCATCCGCTTCCGTCAGGACGGCCTGCTGCGGGAGATTGCCCATCCCCCGGTGCCTATCGCCGCGCGTCTGGTGGCGCGACTCAAGGTCATGTCGCGCATGGACATCGCCGAGCACCGGGTACCCCAGGACGGGCGCATCAAGCTCGAGAGCGGCCACGACCGGGCGATCGATTTTCGCGTCAACACCCTGCCGACGGTGCACGGAGAGAAGGTCGTTCTGAGGCTCCTGGACGCGGCGGCGGACCTGGTGGGCATCGACCAGCTGGGCTTCGAGCCGGAGCAGCAGGCGGCCTTCCTCTCCGCCGTGCGCAAGGCCTACGGCATGATCCTGGTGACCGGGCCCACGGGCTCGGGCAAAACGGTCTCCCTATACACCGCCCTAGATCTCCTCAACCGCCCGGAGGTCAACATCTCCACGGTCGAGGACCCGGTAGAAATCCGGATGCCCGGCATCAACCAGGTCAACATGAACCTCAAGACCGGGCTCACCTTCGCGGCGGCCCTGCGGGCCTTTCTGCGCCAGGACCCGGACATCCTCATGGTCGGCGAAATCCGCGACCCCGAGACGGCGGAAATCGCGGTCAAGGCCGCCCAGACGGGGCATCTGGTGCTCTCCACCCTGCACACCAACGACGCGCCCCAATCCTTGACCCGCCTGGGGAACCTGGGCATTCCGCCCTACAACATCGCCTCCTCGGTACACCTGATTATGGCCCAACGCCTGGCCCGGCGGCTATGCCCTCAGTGTCGGGAGCCCGAGCGGCTCCCACGGGAGACCCTGCTGGAAGCAGGTTTCGACGCCGCGGCAATCGCGGCGGCGCCGACCCTCCATCGTGCGGTCGGCTGCGGGCACTGCACCAACGGCTACCGGGGGCGCGTGGGCATCTTCCAGACCATGCCGATCTCCGAGGCCATCGGACGCCTCATCCTGGCCGGCGGCAATGCCCTGGAAATCGCGGAGCAGGCCCGGCGCGAAGGCGTGGCAAATCTGCGCGAGTCGGGTCTGCGCAAGGTCGCGGCGGGCATCACCAGCCTCGAAGAAATCGACCGAATAACCAAAGACTAAAAGGCTGTCTAAAAACTCAAGCCATGCCGCGCGGTCCAGGTGAGCCGTGGTCCTACCAGGCTGGCTACGGCCGAAAGC
>JAIZWN010000667.1 GCA_020443945.1 Candidatus Thiosymbion ectosymbiont of Robbea hypermnestra
ATCCTGTTCATCCTGAACATCCTGTGAATCCTGTACGATTAGCTGGCGAGACGAGACTTCGCCTGGAGCCCATGAGGCGTGAACTTTTTGTGCAGTGCAAAAACTTGACTCATTTGTAAAGATGCAGGTCCCTCAAGGAATCCTAGCGAGGCGCTGCATCTGATGGGGGTGCGGGTAGTAGAGGTTCTACGCCGCTCCGAGCAGGGGGTGACACGACCATTCCTCTGTCGTGGCGACAATGATGAGGTCTACTTTGTAAGAGGATACGAACGAGACAACTTCTGGAATGCGCCATGAATAAGGTTGCCTGTCAATACGCGATTGTACGCTTCGCTCCCTATGTGGAGACGGGGGAATTCGCTAATGTGGGTGTCCTGATGGTAGCGCCCAGGCAGCCGTATTTCGGCTTTAAGCTGGAAACCCGTCGTCATGGTCGTATTACCCGATTCTTCGAGGAACTGGAGCCAAAATTCTATCGAGAAGCACTCCGTGCGACTGATTACGCCAATCGTGAGCATGTGTTGGCGTTCGCTCGCAGGCAATGAGTCACTCCATCTTCGCGTCCCGTGCGCCTTCGCGGTCGGCCGCGCGCTTTTTGCGCGCCGTTTTGGGATCCGCGATCAGCGGCCGGTAGATCTCCACCCGCTCCCCCGGCTCCAGGACCCGGTCGAGCGACACCAACTTGCTGAACACCCCCACCCGGTTGGTCGCCAGATCGATCTCGGGAAATCGCCGCAGGATCCCGGAACGCTCGATGGCCTCCCGCACCTCAAGTCCCTCACTCATCGGCACCGAGAGGATCGCCTGCTCGTCCCGTCGGGCATAGGCGACCTCGACCCGATCCGGCTCGGGCCCTTGCCCCTCAGTCACGGTAGACCTCCTCGGCCCGCTTACAGAAGGCATCCACCAGGGTGTTGGCGATCTGACTGAATACCCGGCCGAAGGCCTTGTCGATGAGTTTGCCGGAGAATTCGAACTCGAGCTCCAGGGTCACCTTGCAGGCGTCCTGGCGCAGGGGCCGAAAGGTCCAGGCGCCCTGGAGCTTGCGGAAGGGGCCGTCCACCAGCATCAGCTCCATCCGTTCTCCGGGCACGAATCGATTGCAGGTGCTGAAGGACTGGTGGATGCCGACCCGGGCCACCTCCAGGCGACCGCAGAACCGGTCGTCCTCGCGGGACAGGATCTCGGCGGCTACGCACCAGGGCAGAAATTCCGGATACGCCTCCATATCCGCCACCAGATCGAACATCCGGGAGGCGGAGAAGGTAACCAAGGCGCTCTTGGAGATGATCGGCACCCGCGAAACCCAGGGGCCTATAAAGGCCCGGCGGCAATAAAAGCCATGACCGACCCCGCTTATCCCAGCCAGCCCATCACCAGAGACGGCAGCCCGATCGAGTTGGCGAAGATGATGGCGACCGCCACGGGCGCGACATACCGGATCAGCATCCGCCACAGGCGGTAGAGCGGACCCTCGCCCAGGGCGAGCTCGTCCGCCGACACGGTCCGGGACAGCACCCAGCCGGAGAAGACCGCGATCAGCAGGCCGCCCAGGGGGAGCAGGATATTGGCCGTCAGGAAATCGAGCAGATCCAGGAACCCCTTACCGAAGAGGGTTATCCCGGACCATTTGTTGAGGGACAAGAGACAGACAACTCCCAGCAGCCATACGGCGGTGCCGCCGAGCGCGGCGGCGCGCACCCGGTCGAAGTTCAGGTTCTCCACCAACCAGGCGACCATGGGCTCCAGGAGGGAGATGGCCGAGGTCCAGGCCGCGAACATGAGCAAGACGAAAAACAGGGTACTGAACACTACGCCGCCCGGCATCTTGCCGAACGCGATCGGCAGGACCTTGAACACCAGGCCCGGCCCCTGCTCCGGCTGCAGGCCGTTGGCAAACAGGATCGGAAAGATCGCCAGCCCCGCCAGGATCGCGACCAGGCTGTCCATGCCGGCGATGATCAGACTGTTACTGCCGATCGAGGCATCGCTGCGCAGATAGGAGCCATAGATCATGATGGCGCCCATGCCGAGGCTGAGACTGAAAAAGGCCTGGCCCATCGCGCTGAGGACGGCCTCCGCCGACAGCCTGCCGAAGTCCGGCGTGAACAGGTAATCGGCGGCCTGCGCGAAATTCCCGGTGCTGAGGGAATAGATCACCAGCAGCACCAGCAGCACAAACAGGGCGGGCATGAGAAGACGCACCGCCCGCTCCAACCCGCTGGCGACCCCCCGGGCGACCACGAGTACGCACAGGGCCATGAAGATGCTGTGCCAGAACAGCAGGCGTTCGGCGTTCCCGACCAGGGCGCCGAACACCCCGTCCGCGCCGGCGGCGTCGATGTCGACGAAAAGGCCGGTGGCGGAATGCACCACATAGGCCAGGGTCCAGCCCGCGATCACGCTGTAGAAGGACAGGATCAGAAAGCCGGTGACCATGCCCATCCAGCCGATCAGCTGCCAGGCCGGATGCCGGCCCTCCTCCCGCGCCAGGGCGCGCATGGTGTTGATGGGACTGCGGCGGCCCCGCCGCCCGAGCATGATCTCCGCCATCATGATCGGGAGGCCGATCGCGGCCACGCACAGCAGATAGATCAGAACGAAGGCCCCGCCGCCGTATTCCCCCGCCGCGTAGGGGAAGCGCCAGATATTGCCGAGACCGACCGCCGAGCCCGTGGCCGCCAGTATGAACGCCAGCCGGTTGGTCCACATGCCGTGGATCGAAATTGTCGCCGCCATCGATCACTCCTCAGTCCGCCCTCCGAACCGGCCCCGGCGCCCGCTCGAATCGGGAACCGTCATTCTCCGGTAATCGGGGGTGTCACTCAAGCGCATCCCGAAGGCGGTGGCGCCACAGGCGTTTGTGTTCCCGGCGGTATTGCCGGGGTCCCGCAAGTCCGGTGGTCCCGAGCCGGAAGCGGATGGCGCCCGCGCTTGCGGTAGCGAGCTGCCCGGCGCCCCAGGTCGCCACCCGCTCGCGCACCGCGGCGGCGGGAAAGCCGAAGCGGTTCGCATAGCCGGCGGCATAGAGCACGAAGCGCGGCGCGACCGCCGCCAGAAAATCGCTCCCCGTAGAGGTGGCGCTGCCGTGGTGGCCGGCCACCAGGAGGGCGCTGGCGAGACGTCCGTGGTCCGCCGCTATCAGCTTGCGTTCCACCCTAGCGTCGATGTCCCCGGTCAGCAGCAGGCTGGCGTCGGCGCCCGGTATGCCCACCCGCAGAACGCAGGAGCCGGCGTTGCCCGACCGTCGTCCGGCGGCGCCCGGGTGGAGGAGGTCGAAGTCCACCCCATCCCAGGTCCAGTGGTCGCCGGCAAGGCAGGGACGCGCGCGCCCTCCCGGGAGCTTCCGCGGCTCCCCGGCGAGGATGCGGTCGATGGGGAACTTGCCGTCCAAACCCGCGAAGCCGCCGGCATGATCCCGATCCCCGTGGCTGATGACGAGGGTGTCGATGCGTCCCACGCCCCGATGCCGGAGATAGGGGAGCACGACCGCGGCGCCGGTGTTGAAGCCGCTGGGGAACCTGGGGCCCGTGTCATAGACGAGGGCGTGGCGCTGGGTCCGCACCACCGCCGCCAAGCCCTGGCCCACGTCGAGCAGGGTGAACTCGGCCTCGCCGTAGTCCGGTGCCGGCGGGCGGATCAGCGCCAGAGGCAACAGGAGGGGGAGCCCGAGCCAGGCCCCAGGCAACCCCCGCGGGGCCAGCAGCAGGAGGGCGCCGGCGAAGGCGCCGGCCCAGACCCAACCCGGACGCGAGGACACGGTCATGGCCGCCCAGTCCCACCCGGAGGCAATCGCCAGCAGCCCAAATCCCGCTTCCAACGCCCGCGTGGTCAGCACCAGGGGCCACGCCAACCCCAATTCGGGCACCAGACCCGGAAGGCCCGTTACCAGTAGGGCCGGCAACAACACCAGGGTGACCAGGGGCACGGCGATCAGATTCACGAGCGGCGCGATCAGGGGCGCGCGGCCGAACAGGAGCAACAGCAACGGCAGGAGCCCCAAGGCGACGACCCACTGCGCCCGCCCCCACTTGTTCCAGAGGTTGCCCCTCCCGAGCCGCTGCCCAAAGGCGGCGAAGAGCGCGGCCACGGCGCCGAAGGACAGCCAGAAGCCATAGGAAAGCACCGCCTTGGGGTCCAGGATCAGCACCCCGACCAGGGCCAGAACGATCCCGCTCGCCGGCCGAACGGTGCGCGCGGACAGCACGGCCCCCAGGACCACCGCCAGCATCACCAGGGCGCGCTGGGTGGAGACGGCGAAGCCGGCCAGGGCACTGTAGGCCACCGCCCCGGCCAGGGCGACCAGCGCGCCGGCCCGCGGGGCCGCGAGCGCCAGGACCAGCCGGGCGCTGCGCGACCAGGCCCAGCGCGCCGGAAAGAACAGGAAGGCGGCCACCATCCCCACATGCAACCCGGAGATGGCGACCAGATGACTCGTCCCCGTGCGCGTCAGAACCTCCCATTGCTCGGGCCCCAGCCGGGAACGGTCCCCCAGGATCAGGGCCCGCGCCAGGGCCGCTCCGGTCGGGTTCGGCAGGAGCGCGTCGAGGCGTTCGCCCAGCCGCTGGCGCCAACGGTCCACCGGATAGGCCCCGGGCCCCGCGTCCAAGCGCCGATTCCCGTCCCCGTCACGGACATAGCCCGTAGCCCGGATCCCCTGTTGGAACAGCCAGCGTTCGTAATCGAATCCGCCGGGGTTGGCGAAGCCGTGGGGCGGCTTGAGGCGCGCGGTCAGACGCCAGCGCTCACCGGCGGCGAGCCTCGGCGCCTTGCGATACCAGCTCAGGCGCACCAGCCCGGTAAAGCCGGTATCCCGTCCGTCCATCCATGCCTGCTCGACCCGGAACAGAAACCGCACTCGATGGCCCGTTTCCCCGGGGAGGCCGACAATCCTGCCCGTCAGCGCCAGATCCCGACGCACCAGGGTTTCCGGGAAGGGCTCGCAGATGATCGGGCAGACCCGCAGCTGGGCCCAGAGGAAACCGACCGCGGCGAAGGCGAGGGGGCGCAACGGGGGCCAGCGCCAGGCTACCGCCAGCGACAGCATGACAAGCAGAAGCGGAACCCACGCGGGGGGCAGCGACGGCAACGGAAACAGGGCGCCGACGCCGCAGGCGAAGCCCAGGCCGTTCGCGATCAGACCAGTACCCCATTTCACCTTATTTTGCGGGTGGTGTTGTAATTTTGTTGTCCCTGGGTATATACGTCGAATCCCGGACACAACCAAAGCCCGTAGGATAGGCAAAGCCAGCGCCCGACAAGCCGGTTTAGAGCCCCAGGCATCCCCCAGGGTCCCGCGAGCCAGTGCCGCTTACAGAACGCACAAAGCGAAGCGTGCCCATCGATCCGTGCTAATAGGACAGGATTCACAGGATTTTCTTGGATTTTCAGGATTATTTTTTGTGGGTTCTGAACGTTCGCCGCACGGTGACACTGTTTTCAAAATTGACCAGTTTCAACAAGTCCCAGAACAGCCCCCGAATTTCGCTGTTCTTGGTCAGTAGGTTACCCACCGTAAAAAAATCCTGTTAATCCTGTACGATTGGAAGACAGCACGAACCACGAAGAATTGCTCGACCTGTCAGTGGTGGCGCCGTAACTTTGTTATCCTTGGCGATATGCACTGAATCCCGGAAACAACAAAGTTAGAACACTACCCAAAATCACAGGAAGATGTTGTCCATCCCGATGGCGGGAAAGCACCGCGATACCGCAGCGCGTGGGAACGAGAGAAATTAACATGAGTCATCGAGGTCTTTGTCTTTGGCCTCCTGGCGCACGGCGGACAGTTGCTTAAGCAGTTCCGGTAGCCATTCTTGTACCGTCTCCCACACCACATCGAGGTTGATGTCGAAATAGCCGTGGGCCAAGCGATTACGCATATTGCGCATGCTGCGCCACGGCACTTCGACGTGCGCCTGGGTAAACTCGGCATAGCCATCCATCACCTTCGCGGTGGCCTCGCCGATGATGATGAGGCTCATGATGACGGCCTGCTGGGTGCGCTTGTCGGTCAGGAAGTCGTCCTTGGCCAACCCCTCCACGAAGCTGCGCGCATCGGCCGCCGCCTGCTGTATGTGCTCGAGATAATTGGACAGTCGGTTCTCGTTCATACCGGCTGCGCTTCCGCAAGTACCTTGTCCCGGAACTGCGGCGGCAGGTCACCCGGCGTCAACAGATCGACATCGATGCCGAGCAACGATTTCAGCTCGTCTGCCAAATCGCCCAGGTCCAACAAGGTGGCGCCAGGCAAAGCGTCGATGAGCAGATCAAGGTCGCTGCCGTCCTGGTCGGTACCATGCAGCACCGAGCCGAAGACGCGCGGGTTCGCCGTGCGGAAGCGCCTCACCGCTTCGCGCACCGCGCTTCGCTTCATGTCGAGCACAACGGACGGTCGCATGGGCATCCTTTCTGATCGAAGCTCGTTGAGAGATTATGCAATCAAGAATAGCATTTTAAGAACGAGACCTTATCAAGGTTCCGTGAAGAAGAAGTTTTCTTTACCAAAGGGCTTGAGCTCGTCCAGCCAGGTCGCCTTTTCGTTATATTCGGCAAAAAAGGGTTGCTTTACCCAGTGCGGATTTCGCGCCTGCAGAAATTGCAGAACCAGAACCCGCTCGCCTTTGATGTGCCCGATCCCCGATATCTCTATTTTGCCGGGGACAACGGACATGCTCGGGCCGCGCACCGTTCGGGCCAGACCGGTTACATTCCGGTAGGCGTCTTTGAAGATTTCCCAGGCCCGGATCAAGGGCACGCCAAAGTAATGTTGCGCGCCCGTATCCCGGGTAACGAACATGTAATAGGGGATGCAGCCCAACGCCGTTTGTGTCTTCCACATTCGGGCCCAGATGTCCGGTCGGTCGTTGATATGCGCCAATAGTGGGGATTGGGTTCGGATTTGGGCCCCGGTTTCCCGCACCCGTGCGATTGCTTCGCGTACCGTCTGTGTTTCGAGCTCGCGCGGGTGATTGAAGTGCGCCATCAGGGCCAGGTGTTTGTTGTTGCGAGTCACCTTGGTAAAAAGTTTCAACAGGTCTTGGGCGTCGGCATCGGTAGTAAAACGATGGGGCCAATAGCTCAATGTCTTGGTCCCGATTCGAATGGTCTCGAGATGGGGTAGATCGGCCGCGAGGAGCGCGTCGATATAGGTAGCCAGCAACCTGGTTTTCATAACCAACGGATCGCCCCCCGTCAGGAGAACGTCGGATACCTCGGGGTGTCGGGATAGATACCGAATCAGGGGTTCTATGCGATGGGCGGCGATTTTCAGATTGCCGGGGCCCGCGAATTGGGACCAGCGGAAACAAAAAGAACAATAGGCATGACAGGTTTGGCCCTGAGCGGGAAAGAACAGGACGGTTTGCGGGTATTTGTGTTGAATGCCCGGCAGCGGCATGCCGTCCAGGTAGGGTATGTTGTATTCGATCTGCCCGGCTGGATGGGGATTTAACTGGGAGCGGATGTGATTGGCAATGGCTTCGATTTCCGCCGTGCCCGTATTTTTTCGGATAGCCTTGGCTATTTCTTCATAATGGGCCGGAATCAGCATGCCTTTTGTTGGAAAGGTCGAGATGAAGAAGGGGTCATCGAGCGCATGATCCCAGTCAATCAGCTCCTCTACGACATAATTATTGGTGCGAAAGGGATAGACCCGGCCGACGGTCTCGAGCTCGCGTCGGACCGTCCGTGGTAATTTTTGAACCTGAGGAATCTGTTTTAAGTTCCGCAGGGTGTAGGCCTGGTAGGTTCGGGACATGGAACTCGGTTTCATTCGATTTCAGGGCCCCTTTAAAAGTTGTAGTTTTTACTTTCTCAGAGTATCCGGTAAAGACGATATGGGGATTGAACCATGCCGGATTTTTCTGATGGGCTTATTTATATTCTCCTGATCCTGACCGGAGGGCGCCTTGGAAAATTGCGAGGAGGCGATTTTTCAAGGCGCCCGATAAGGGTTCACCCCCAGGGGCGATGAATTTACAATGCCGCTCGTAGCGGGATCGATCCCGGACGACCGGCAAGGCGGTCCCCGGGGCCGGTCGCGGGGGCGGATGACAGGCACCGGGGGGGCCCTGTGAAACGATGGCTGAAGCGGGTCACGCCGGATCGGGCCAGGGTCCGCGGGCACAGGCAGCTGCGGGTCTTCGGCAAACGACTGCATGATCCCAATCTCTGGCATCTCAACCGGCGCTCCGTGGCGGGCGCTTGCGCCTTGGGGCTTTTTGTCATGTATCTGCCGCCCCTGGGGCAGACACTGCTCGTCGCCGCCGGGGCCATCGCCTTGCGCGTCAATCTGCCCATCTCCATGGCCCTGATCTGGGTCACCAATCCGGTCACTATACCGCCTATGTACTATTTTTCGTACCGGGTCGGCTCCTGGCTCCTCGGCGCGCCGGCGCGGACCCTGGACATGGAGTATTGGCTCGAATGGCGGAACTGGCTGGAGATTCTGGCCCCCCTGACGGTCGGCGGGTTGGTCTGCGGGACCCTCTGCGCGGTGCTGGGCTACTGCGCCGTGCAGGTTATCTGGCGCTGGAGTCTGGTACGGCGGCTCCGCCGGCGGCGGGTCCGCCAGGCGCGACGGCCTCGGGGGTCAGCACCCCGTCATCCAGACGCCAGAGCTGATCCATCCGCCGCGCCAGCCCAGTATCGTGGGTAACGATCACGAAGCTGGTCCCGATCTCGGCGTTGAGTTCCAGCATCGATGCATAGACCTGTTCGGCCGTATGCCGGTCCAGGTTGCCGGTGGGCTCGTCCGCGAGCACGCAGGCCGGTCGCGTCACCAGGGCGCGGGCGATGGCGGCCCGCTGCCGCTCGCCGCCGGAGAGCTCCGCGGGTTTGTGCGCGCCCCGCTTGTCCAGGCCCACCCGCGCCAGGAGCTCCGCCGCCTGTTGCCGCGCCCGCGCTGGCTTCGTGCCCCGGATGAGCAGGGGCATGGCCACATTCTCCAGGGCGCTGAATTCGGGCAGGAGGTGGTGGAACTGGTAGACGAAGCCCAGGCTGCGGTTACGGCGCAGACCCCGTTCACGCTCCGAGAGGGCGGCCGCGTCGTGTCCCTGCCAGTACACCTTTCCGGTCGAGGGCCGCTCCAGAGCGCCCAGGCAATGCAGCAGGGTGCTTTTGCCGGAGCCGGAGGCGCCGATCACCGCCACCTGTTCCCCGGCGTGGATCCTCAGATCCACCCGGCGCAACACCTCGACCCGTTGGGGTCCCTGGTGAAAGGTCTTCGCCAGCCGCACGGCCTCGAGCACCGGTGTCCGCTCACTCATAGCGCAGGGCCTCGGCGGGATCGGTGCGGGCGGCGCGCCAGGCCGGGTAGAGGGTCGCGAGCACGGACATGACGAAGGCCCCGGCGGATACCCATATGACGTCCCGGGCGCGCAGGTCCGAAGGCAGCTCGCTGATGTAGTAGATGTTCGGGTCCAGGAAGTGGATGCCGAACAGGCCCTCGATGCCGGCCACGATGGGCTCCACGTTGAGGGCCAGGGCGATCCCCCCGACGATGCCCAGGAGGGTGCCGACGGCGCCGATGGTGGTGCCCTGGACCATGAAGATTGCCATGATGCGGGACGGCGAGGCCCCCAGGGTGCGCAGGATGGCGATGTCGGGCCGCTTGTCGGTCACCACCATGACCAGGGTCGAGACGATGTTGAAGGCCGCGACCGCCACGATCAGAAACAGGATGATGCTCATCATGCGCTTTTCGATGCGCAGGGCGGCGAAGAAGTTCTGGTGGTGCTGGGTCCAGTCGATGATCCGATAGAGCCCGCCCAGGTCATAGGCGATCTCCCGGACCAGCCGCGGCGCCGCGAACAGGTCCGTGAGCTTGAGTCGCACCCCCGTCACCCCCTCGCCCAAACGCATGAGCCTGGCGGCGTCCGCGAGGTGCAGAAAGCCCGTGTGGCGGTCATAGTCCGACATGCCGGCGGCGAACAGGCCGCTGACGGTACAGGCCTTGAGCCGGGGCATGACGCCGATGGGCGTGGCGCTCACCTGGGGCGTGACCACCGTGACCCTGGCGCCGACCCCGACCCCCAGGTAGGCCGCCAGCTCCCGGCCGAGGACGATGTTGAAGGCCCCGGCGGCCAGCTCGTCCAGCTCGCCCTGGATCATCTCCTGGCGCAGCTCGGAGACCTGGTCCTCCTCCCGTGGCAAGATACCCCGCAGCTGGGCGCCGCTGACGTTGGCCCCGTTCGCCAGCATCGCCTGCAGCTCGACGAAGGGCGCGGCCCCGACCACCGACTCGTGCTCCCGCACCCGCGCCAGCACCTCCGGCCAGTCCGCCATATCACCGTAGGGATCGGACAGGGTGGCGTGGGAGGCCATCCCCAGGATGCGCGCCTGGATCTCCGTGTGAAAGCCGTTCATCACGGAAAGCACCACGATCAGGGCCACGATGCCCAGCATGATGCCGAGCATCGAAATCAGGGAGATAAAGGAGATAAAGTGATTCCGGCGCTTGGCGCGGGTATAGCGGAGACCGATGAACAGGGACAATGGGCGGAACATGGCGCATCATTAGAACATCAAAGCCAGCGCCGAAAAAGCCCGCCGATCAATGTCGACCGAATAAAAAATCCATGCCGGCTCGCCCGGAAGACGCCGACCGTTGCCCGAATCCGAGATGAAACCCCCGCACGCCCAAACCCAGGCCCAGACCCAAGCCCAGACCCCGGACGCCGCCGCGGTCGAGCACAGCCGACGGCTCCTCGCCCTGATCCGGGAAGAGGCGGCCTCCCGTGGCGGCCTCCTTCCCTTCGACCGCTACATGGAGCTGGCCCTGTACGCCCCCGGTCTCGGCTACTATGTCGCCGGCGCCCGCAAGCTCGGGCCCCGAGGGGATTTCGTGACCGCCCCCGAGCTGTCGCCCCTGTTCGGAGACTGTCTCGCCGAGCAGTGTCGGGAGGTGCTGGAAACCCTGGGGGACGGGGACATCCTGGAATTCGGGGCCGGCTCGGGGGCCCTGGCCGCGCGGATCCTCTTTGCCCTCGCGGACGCCGCGGTTCCGCCGCGCCGCTACCTCATCCTGGAGCTCAGCCCCGACCTGCGCGCGGCGCAACGGCGACTGCTCGCGGAGCAGGTTCCGGCGCTGCTGCCGCGCGTGCGCTGGCTCGACCGCCTGCCGACCAGGCTGCGGGGCTGCGTCCTGGCCAACGAGGTGCTCGACGCCATGCCGGTGCACCGCTTTTGCATCGGCGCGGACGGCGGACCACGGGAGCTCTGCGTGAAGCCCTCGCGGAACGGCCTGGAAGAGATCGCCGCGGAACCCGTCCACCCGAGACTCGCGACGGCCCTGCGCGGACTTCGGGACCAGGGCCTGGCGGTGGAGCCCGGCTACGAATCCGAGCTCAATCTGCGGCTCGAACCCTGGCTCCGGGCCCTCGCGGAGAGACTGGACCAGGGACTGATCCTGCTCATCGACTACGGCTACCCCCGAACCCAGTATTACCGAAGCGACCGTCGCCGCGGCACCCTGCTCTGTCACTCCCGCCACCGCGCCCACCCCGATCCCTACTGGTATCCGGGCCTGCAGGACATCACGGCCCACGTGGACTTCACCGCCGTTGCCGAGGCCGGGACCCAGGCCGGACTCCGCCTCGCGGGCTATACCACCCAGGCCCATTTCCTCATCGGCTGCGGCCTCGACCGCCTGCTGGCCCGCGCCGCCGCCGGTCCAAACGCCATGGATGCGCTGCTCGGCGCCAAGCAGCTGGTGCTACCCTCGGCCATGGGCGAACGCTTCCAGGTCATCGGGCTGGACCGGGGAACGACCGTGGACTGGACCGGCTTCTCCTTTCGCGACCTGCGCGATCGGCTCGACAACCCAAAGACGACTCAACGCAGATAGCCGGGCGCCAGGGCCTCCACGGACTGGGGCTCGATACCCAGCTCCGCCAGGGCACTGTGCTCGCAGACACTATCGGTTTGCAGGGAAAGATAATTGTCCATGGTAAAGGGCTTGCCCGGAAACCACTGCAAAACCTGGGCCTGGAAGCGAGCGGCGAAATCGGGGATCCCGATCACCAGCGTCTTGCGGCCGATCAGCTCCGCCGTGTATTCGACCAACCCCTGAAGGCTATAGACCCGGGGGCCGCACAGATCATAGCGCCGCCCCACGCAGCCGGGATCAGTCAGGGCCTTCGTCATCGCCGACACCAGATCGCCCACATAGACGGGCGCGAAACGGGCCTTGGGACAGGCCAGGGGAAAGACCCCCGGCGAGAACTTCAACAGGGTGGCAAAGCGGTTGAAGAAACCATCGCCGGGGCCGAAGATAACCGACGGGCGGAAGCTGGTCACCTCTATATCGGCACGGGCATGGGCCAGATCCTCGCCCATGCCCTTGGTGCGCAGATAATGGCTCTTGCCCTGCCCGGCCTGAGCGTGCAGGGCGCTCATATGCAGATAGCGGGGCACCGCCGCCGCCTGGGCCGCGTCGAGAATACGCTCCACCAGCTCCACATGGGTCCCCTGGAAGGTCCGACCGCCCCCCTCGTTGAGGATACCCGCCAGATTGACGACGGCGACGCACCCTTCCAGATGTTCCGCGAGGGCGTCGGTCTCGGACAAATCCGACCGGCGCAGCTCACAACCGGGGACGAGCGACAGCTCCCGATGCCGCTCCGGGCGCCGGGCAAGTATCCGACAGCGATACCCAGACGCCGCCAACCCGGTCGCGAGATGACGACCGACAAAACCGGTGCCGCCCAAAATACAGATGCGATCATTCGTCATAGCCACAACTCCTCATACCCAATTTCAGAGACTACCTTGGTAGTGTTGTAATTTTGTGATCTGTGATGTTGAATCCGCAGATTACGCAGATTCTCGCCGATGAAAAAACGCAGTAATCCGTGAGGTAGTGGCTAAATTTTAAGTGATGAAGTCTGCCGACCCCTACCCCGTCATTCCGGCAGGGATTGCCGGAATC
>JAIZWN010000668.1 GCA_020443945.1 Candidatus Thiosymbion ectosymbiont of Robbea hypermnestra
CGGTGACCCACCGACAAGGGTATGGGTTTGCTGCATTTGATTTTCGGGGGATTCGGTCAATTGAGAACACCCCCTAGGGTTGGTCGCCGTACTCGAAGGCCAGCTCCGTATCCTCGACGAAGATCCGCACCGATCCTCCGTCCGTCAGTGAGCCGAACAGGATTTCGTTGGACAAGGGCTTTTTGATGTGGTTGCGGATGACCCGCACCATGGGGCGGGCGCCCATCTGCGCGTCATAGCCCTTTTCGGCCAGCCAGCTTCGGGCGTCGGCATCCACGCGCAAGGCCACCTTCTTCTCGGCGAGCTGCTGCTCCAGCTCGAAAATGAACTTGTCGACCACGCCGGCGATGGTCGCCGAGGTCAGGGGGGCGAACTGGACCACGGCGTCGAGCCGATTGCGGAACTCCGGGGTAAAGAAGCGTTTCAGGACCTCCAAGACGTCGCTGGAATGGTCCTGCTCGGTGAAACCGATGGAACGGCGGCTGGTCTCCTCCGCGCCGGCGTTGGTGGTCATGACCAGCACGACATTGCGGAAGTCGGCCTTGCGGCCGTTGTTGTCCGTCAAGGTGCCATGGTCCATGACCTGCAACAGCAGATTGAAGACGTCCGCATGGGCCTTCTCGATCTCGTCGAGCAGCAGGACCGCATGGGGGTGCTTGTTGATCTCCTCCGTCAAGAGCCCGCCCTGATCGAAGCCTACATAGCCCGGAGGGGCGCCGATGAGACGCGAGACCGTGTGGCGCTCCATGTACTCCGACATATCGAAACGTATCAGCTCCATGCCGAGGATGCGCGCCAACTGGCGCGTCACCTCGGTCTTGCCCACCCCCGTCGGCCCGGTGAACAGGAAGGAGCCGATGGGCCTTTCCTCGTGTCCGAGACCGGAGCGGCTCATGCGAATGGCCGAGGTCAGCACCTCGATGGCCAGGTCCTGACCGAAGACCACCAGCTTGAGGTCCTGGTCCAGGGTTTTGAGGGAGTCCGTGTCGGACAGAGAGACCTTCTTGGGGGGAATGCGCGCGATCTTGGAGACGATGGTCTCCACATCCGCGACCTCGATCCGCTGCTTGCGTTCGGATTTGGGCCGCATCCGCGCCTCGGCGCCGGCCTCGTCGATCACATCGATGGCCTTGTCCGGCAGATGGCGGTCGTTGATGTATTTCGCCGCAAGCTCGACGGCGGCGCGTAGCGCCGGGCGGGTATAGTTGACCTGGTGATGTTCCTCGAAACGGGTCTTGAGTCCTTCGAGGATCTCGACCGTTTCGTCCACGCTCGGCTCATTGACATCGATCTTCTGAAAGCGCCGCGCCAGGGCCCGGTCCTTCTCGAAGATGCCGCGGAATTCCTGATAGGTCGTGGAGCCGATACAGCGCAGCTCGCCGGAGGTCAGCACCGGCTTGATGAGATTGGAGGCGTCCATCACCCCGCCCGAGGTCATGCCCGCGCCGATGATGGTGTGGATCTCGTCGATAAAGAGCACGGCATGCGGTACCTTCCGCAGCTGGGCCAGCACCGCCTTCAGCCGTTTCTCGAAGTCGCCCCGGTACTTGGTCCCGGCCACCAGGGCGCCCAGGTCCAACCGATAGATGGTGGCCTCCTCCAGCACCTCCGGCACCTCGCCCTCCACGATCTTCCTGGCCAGCCCCTCGGCAATGGCCGTCTTACCCACGCCGGCCTCGCCTACCAGCAGCGGGTTGTTCTTGTGCCTGCGGCACAGGATGCGGACGGTCCGCTCGACCTCGGACCGCCGGCCAATCAGGGGATCGATCCGCCCCTGGTCCGCCAGCTCGTTGAGGTTGCAGGCAAAGCTCTCCAGGGGACTGGCCCTCTCCCGCTCCGGGCCCGGGCCCGAGCCCGCGACCGCTTCGTCCCGGTCCTCCCCGTCCTGATCGCCCTCCGTTACCTTCGAGATCCCGTGCGCGATGAAATTGATCACATCCAGCCGCGTGATGTCCTGCCGGTTGAGCAGATACACCGCCTGGGAATTCTGCTCGCCGAACAAGGCCACCAGCACATTGGCCCCCATCACCTCCCGCCTGCCCGCCGTCTGCACATGATAGACGGCCCGTTGCAGAACCCGTTGGAAACCCAAGGTGGGTTGGACCTCGTGCCCCTCGTCATCGACGACCAGCGGCGTAGTTTCCTCGATGAATTCGGAGACCTCCAGGCGCAATCGATTGGGCTCGGCGCCACAGGCCCTCAGCACAATGGCCGCGGAGGGGGTATCCAGCAGGGACAGCAACAGGTGCTCGACGGTCATGTACTCATGGCGTTTCTCGCGGGCCCGCTCGAAGGCCCGATTCAATGAGAACTTGAGCTCTTTACTCATCATGACGGCATCGATCCTGAGTACGGAATGATGGTGAGGTTTGAACCATTACGCGATCTCCCCGACCACGACCAAATTTACCACTACCCGCTTTTTTAACCGCAAAGGCGCAAAGGACGCAAAGTTGACTTGTTTATGAACTGTTCCTGACGGTTTTCATAGGCGGAATGTTCCGGAATGGGGTAACTGCGTTTTTTCATCGGCGAGAATCGGCGTAATCCGCGGATTCAAAATCGGGGATGGGGCAAAAGCTCGCATGTGGGTTTTCACGGTCCCCACTTGCCGGAAAAAGCCGGAAGGAAAGGCTCGAAAGCGACGGTTTTACTCTCCCTCTCCCACCGGGAGAGGGGCTTTTGGCCGTAGCCAGCCGGCTGGCCGTCGAGCCCGTAGGTTGGGGTGAGCTTGCGAACCCCAACAAATTGCCCTGTCAAGCCAAAGTCGTTGGGGTTCGTCGCCCCGGTCGGGGCGACCTCACCCCAACCTACACGGACTACCGGTTCCTTTCTCTCGCTTCCACGCTCCAGCGTTCCCCAAACCCCTCTCTAAAGTGAAACGGGGTACTAGTACCTAGTTTCTCAATATTATTCTCGTATATATTTATATAACACGATGATATATAAACGGAAATTTTATTTGAAATATGAAAACACTACTGTCCGGTAAAACCTTCGCCCCACTCACGTAACAGCTTGTAAAGACATGCAAAACCGCGGATTTCGGGG
>JAIZWN010000669.1 GCA_020443945.1 Candidatus Thiosymbion ectosymbiont of Robbea hypermnestra
CTGTAACCGGCGCACGATGTAGGTGACCACTTCCCCCGGATCCCGGTCGCCGAAGTCGCACAAGATAGCCAGCACCAGGGCGTCCGGATTGTCCTGCACCAGCAGGCCGGCACAGTTGACCTGGTGCATGTCCACCAGACCATAGTGGTAGTCCAACAGCCCTGGCTCTTCGAGACCGTCCGGCATGGTCAGCCGCTCGGAGCCGATGTAGATGAGAAACTGTCGGATCGGCCCGCGCTGTCCGGCCAAGCGGATGTCCGAGTAGTAGCGTAGCATCCGTAGCGGCATGTTGGTGGTGTTGTTATTGGCAATCTCGGCGTGCAGCAGGAACTCCTCACCATTGCTACTTCGCATACGGGCTACCAGATCCGCCCGGCGGTCTTCGACGCGTTGGTTTTGGGTCTCGAGGAACTCGATGGCTTCGCCATCAAGGCCGAGGATATGACACGCCAGATCGGTGGTAAGCCGCTTGAGGGTGTCACGACTGATGATGTCTTTTATGGTCACAGGCTTAGGCTACCAGAGAACTTCGGGGTCGGATTCCGGCAATCCCGGCCAGGATACGATGGACGGCGCCGAGTGATCGGGCTCACTCGCCGATCTGCAGGCCATTGACGAATTCCCGGTGGTTGGGAAAGCGGTGCTTGATCTTGTCGATAAAGGCATGGATCCGCGGGTCCTCGCCCTCCCAGCTCAGCCCCAGCCCGACCACCAACCTGGGGCGACGGTAGATCGAATCGTTCTCGGTCATGCGGGTTTTATTCAGGGTGTGCAGCTTGACGCCCTCGGGCACCTCGCCCACCGCGTTCAGCCGGCCCAGTAGTTCGGCGGTGCGGGAGAACATCTCCCGAGTATGCCGCTCGTACACCACATAGTACTCCGGCCGCCACTGGTTGTTGACCTCGATGAACTCGATGACCTTATCCTTCCGGTGAATATGAGAGAAGGTGTTCTTGCACGGGTTTCTGTAGGAGCCGAAACCGAGCACCGATTTGACGGCCCTGTCCTCCAGGGGTTTCCGCCAGGACTGAGAGACCTCGTCCATGACGTTGATGAAGGGGAAAAGTCGGGTGTGGTAATGGTCCGGATCGATGGTCTTGGCGACCAGGCGCACGCACCGGGAGCATTTTTTGATCTCCCGGGGCGGCAAGTGGCAGCCGGTGTAGCGTTCACTGCCCGCGCGCTCCCAGCGGTAGCCCTCGAGGATGGAGGAGTCCTCGATAATCCCGTAGAACTCCTCCAGATGGGCGTCGTTCCTCATATCCCCATAGCTGTGGTGCAGGCTGACCACATCGAAGTCGATACTCAGCAGGTCGTGCAGGTCCTGGGCGAAGATCGCCCCGGCGTCGAGGGGATCCATGCAATAGATGAGGTCCACGGCCACCGCGATGCCCCGCTCCTTGAGCTTGGCCGCGAGCGCGCGCACGGTCTCCACCGGCACATGGGGGCGATTCTGCCGCGCCAGGACGGCCTGGTCGAAGGATTGGACGCCGATAATCGCGCAACTGAAGCCGAACTCCGCCAGGACATCCAGCTGCCGCTCATCCCAGACGGCCGGGTGGAACTCGATGGTTCTCGAGGGCGCCTGCGCCATATCGGGGAACAGCCGGAATACCGCCCGCATGGTATCCGCGCGCATGAGCGACGGGGTGCCGCCGCCGAAGAAATAGCTGACGACCTCGCGCGCCGCGATGACCGGCCAAAAGGGCGCGACCACCCGCGGCAGATAATCACCGTAATAGCGTTCGTAGAGTTCGGAATCGCGGCGCGGGTCGAACTTCACGCCCTTGTAATAGCAGAATCTGCACAGGGTCGTACAAAAGGGATTGTGCACATAGACGCCGAGGGTGCCGTCGTCCCGCGCGAACTCGCGGAGCACCTCCTCCCGCGTCGTCGGCCGGTAAATCTCCCGGAATCTTGCAATCGCCTTGTCGTAGTTCATCACACTGACCGGATTGATCGGTGAATCCGTTCTTTACATATGGCGGCTATACACCGGATCCAAAAATCGGAGCCATGCGGCTACCGGGCGCGAATGGCAAATAACCTATGGAGGTAGTGGTAAATTTTTGGACCTATATACATAGCTAGCCAAAGCCACGATTCCGTAACCGTTCAGCCCCCACCGCGTCATTCCGGCAGGGATTG
>JAIZWN010000670.1 GCA_020443945.1 Candidatus Thiosymbion ectosymbiont of Robbea hypermnestra
CTGTAACCGGCGCACGATGTAGGTGACCACTTCCCCCGGATCCCGGTCGCCGAAGTCGCACAAGATAGCCAGCACCAAGGCATCCGGATTGTCCTGCACCAGCAGGCCGGCACAGTTGATCTGGTGCATGTCCACCAGACCATAGTGGTAGTCCAACAGCCCCGGCTCTTCGAGACCGTCCGGCATGGTCAGCCGCTCGGAACCGATGTAGATCAGAAACTGTCGGATCGGACCGCGCTGCCCGGCCAAGCGAATATCCGAGTAGTAGCGTAGCATCCGCAACGGCATATTCGTGGTGTTGTTATTGGCGATTTCGGCGTGCAGCAGGAACTCCTCACCGTTGCTACTCCGCATACGGGCCACCAGATCCGCCCGGCGGTCCTCGACGCGCTGATTCTGGGTCTCCAAAAGCTCGATGGCCTCGCCGTCGAGGTCGAGGATGTAACGCGCCAGATCGGTGGTAAGCCGCTTGAGGGTGTCGCGGCTGATGATATCTTTTGCGGTCATTGGCATGGACTACCGCGGTGGTGATTTAGAGGCTGTCTGAAAATTCAAGCTATACAGTTTAACGGTCCGGGTCAATCGTGGCCCGGTGGTGTCTTAGATTTGTGGTTTCCGGGATTTGGCGTAGAGACCTTCCTTCACCGTCATTGTGGTCCGCCCCCAACGGCTTTGGCTCAACAGGGTAATTCGGCTGGTCGCGCCTGACTGTCGGCCGGTACGAGGCCGACACCGCTTCGGATCAGGGCCGGGGGGCGATGTTGCCCTTGTGGGCTTCGTAATAGGCTCGCAGGATGGCATTGATTCGCGTTTGGTATCCCCGGCCTTGGCGCTTCAACCAATCCAGAACATCCCCATCGAGCCGGATCGTCAGCTGTTTCTTGCGCGGAGGCCAGTGCACCGCTGCTTTCTCAAAGAAACCCTCATCCAGCTCCGGGATGTCCGAATAGTCGATGTCTTGGTCGCGCATGGCGTCGAGCCGTGCCAAGTCGCTTTTGGTAGATTTTCTGCTCACGTGCGTTCGCCTTTCTCATCGAGATAATCCTTGTGTTCTCGCCGCGCGGTGTATGGACGATGACCACCACCCGCCCTTCCAGAGTTCCCAAGGTAATCAGCCTTGTTTCCTCGTAATCGAAACGGTCATCCACGAAGGTTACGCAGGGTCTGGAGAACACATTTTCCGCGTCTTCAAAGCTCAAACCGTGTTTTTCGCGGTTTCGTCCGCTTTTTTCCCCATCCCATTCGTACACGGTGGCATCCTTCCCTGTAACTACAATTGTAAGTATTCTCTCGGCGGAAATCAACCAACGGAATTGCCCATTCGGTCGGGTGGTGGTGTCTTAGTTTTGTGGTTTCCGGGATTCGACGTAGAGACCTCCCCTCACCATCATGGTTGTCCGCAGATGACGCCGATTTTCACCGATTACTGCGTTTGGTAGTGGTAAATTTTCAAGTGATCAGGTGTCTCCCTGAGTCACGTCGAACATCACACAAAGACACCAAGCCACCAAGAGAGACCAGGGTGAAAGGGAAACGACCCTGGTCTTTAGAGTCTGCGATGAAACTCGCGCGGATGATCAGCGACGGCAGGGAAAAATTCTTCGTGTCTTTGTGGCTTTGGTGCGCCAGGCAAAGCCTGGTCAGTCTAGCAACCTGAAAGGAGGTTG
>JAIZWN010000671.1 GCA_020443945.1 Candidatus Thiosymbion ectosymbiont of Robbea hypermnestra
TGGTGCTGGCTATCTTGTGCGACTTCGGCGACCGGGATCCGGGGGAAGTGGTCACCTACATCGTGCGCCGGTTACAGGAGCTGTTGGGCAAGGACGAGCGGGGTTTCCGTGAATACATGAACATGCTGGAGGTCCTGTCGGAGAACCGGGAGCTCCGGGCACGGGTTGAGGAGGCCGAACATATGTTGACCCAAGTCGAGATCGAACGTCTGCCGTCCTTTGCCATTGGCTTTGAGCGCGGCGAGGCAAAAGGTATGGAGGCGGGTAGGGAAGCAGGCATGGAAGCAGGCAGGGAGGAAGGCATGGAAGCAGGCAGGGAGGCAGGTAGGGAGGCAGGCATGGAGGCAGGTAGGGAAGAAGGACAGGCGCAGGTTGTACGTCGTCTGTTGCGTCGGCTCGACATGACGAAAACCTCGGAGCTGCTCGATCTTTCGCCGGAAGAAGTGAGGCGCATCGCGGCGGCCGGGAACGACGACCATTCGGAACGGGATAGACACTGATGCGGATTCCGGGTTTCTGTTAATTTCGTCGGCCCCGTAATCCGGCAGGAGGGCCGGAGCCGGCCTTGGTCTGAGCTTGTCCGTTCCCACGCCCCCCGGCGTCGTCGCCCGAACCATTACCACCCCGCGGATCACCACCCGCGTCCTGTTCACGGGTCCCGAGATGGGGACCTCGGTCCTGTTCCTGCACGGCAATCTCTCCTCCGCCACCTGGTGGGAAGAAAGAGGTCATGCTGAGCCTGCCCGACACCTATGGGGGCATCGCGCCGGACCAACGGGGATTCGGCGCGGCCAAGAGGTTACCTGCGCCAACCGGAAAGGGTATGCTTGTCCCACGCGGGCGCCTCGGGATTTTCCAGGCGCCTTTCGGACAATCCGAACACTCGACAAAAGACAGGAACGGCCATGAAAAAATACGGTTTTGTTGCTTCCGGCGGCGGTTACAGAAGTTTTTATACGGAAGGGGCACTGGTCTGGCTACGACAAAACGGGGTCTCGATCTCCCATATCGCCTCCACCAGCTCGGGGAACAACATCGCCCTGGATTACCTCCTGTGGGATCCGCAGAAAGAGGAGCTGCCGCCGGTTCTGACCCGGACCATCCGACTCAGCGTGGAGGATATCTTTCACGTCTTCAAGAACTTCCTGGGCCTGCGTCCCTCCCTGGTTCCCAACGGCTCCCACCTGTTCACCGTCGACAAGGACAGCTGCCGTAAATCCCTGACCCTCGACCAACCCGCGAGACGGGAGGTCTTGGGCAAGAATCTCGTGGGCACGAGCTGGGATATCTTCACCACCAACCTGACGCGACGCGAGGGGCGGTCCTTCCGGATCAACGACATCCTGTCCACCATCGACCCCGGCACGCTGGACCGCTTTATGGATGTCTTCCTGGCCGGCATTACCACCATCCCCTATTTCAAGGCAATCGAGATCGACGACGACTACTACCTGGAAGGCGGATACCTGGACAACACGCCCATGCGGACCATGTTCGAGGATCCCGAGGTGGACGAGATCATCGCCGTCGACTTCACCGACTATGATTACCACGGCGCGCTCAAGAAGCTGTATGCGACCCAGGTGTTCACCCTGCCGCTGAACAGCATCGATACGTATCTTCTGGTCAGCGATATTCAATTGAGCCTGCCCAACACCAAGATCTTTTCGGAGGCCGATCGCATCAATCGTATGCTCGAAGCGGTCGGTAAAACCTCCCTGGAGCTCGACGGGAAGACTTACTATCGCAAACCGGTCCATGTACTGAACCCCAGGAATCTGGAGAGTATGACCATCTCCCTGAAGGACAGTACGATCCAGAAAAGGTACTTCGAGCTGGGAAGAAAGGATATGGCGAAGTTATCGGCCGATATCCTGAACGCACAGCCCGCGTAATCCCTGAGACCCCCGTTGTTTTTATTGCCGTACCGGTAGGGCGGCAAAAACAACGGGGGCCTCGGGAATCAGGGTGAAACCGCCGGGTAGGGACTAGTGCCTCGTTTCACCTTATTTTTCACCCTCAGAGCTCTCCCAACCGCGCCCAGGCGAGAGGAGAGCACCGAGCGAGAGAGCCACGCCACGCCTAGCCTTGGCGCGGTTGGGGGGCTCCCTTCGGACGCGACGAGAAGCGACCATCCGCTTCGTTGCGCGAGCTTGCAATAG
>JAIZWN010000672.1 GCA_020443945.1 Candidatus Thiosymbion ectosymbiont of Robbea hypermnestra
CTTGAAATCCTGGCCGCTGGAGCGGCCCGATTGCGTTCCCACGCCGGAGCGTGGGAACGAGAGGGAACGAGAGGGAACGAGAGGGAAAAATAGGGTGAAATGGGGCACTAGGTTCCAGGGTCCCACCCGGAACGACGACGAGGTGGTAACCACTGAGCTTCACGGATATGACCAAAACTCCGTACCCGCTTGCCGGGCGCTGGCTTTGCCTGCCTCCTACCAGCCTATCGATCCGCTCAGCGGACCCTACTCTGCGCGGCGCGTGGGAACGAGAGAAATTAGATGTTATTATGTACCGTCCTGGTATGGGTTATCTGAACATTCCATAGCAGCATGGTTTGTACCCGGAACTTGAAATTGTGCAGATATCAGGTTCCAGGACGATAAGGTTACATAACCATTCGAATCGATGTCACTGTCACCCAGCCGCTTCAGCATTTGTGAACAGCACCAATGGCGCTATGCCATGATGGTGCTCGCGTTTGTTGTCGTGCAATTTTTTTCACAGCTGCATGCACTGGAACACTTGGATGAGCACGATGGTGACAGTCACTCGGAACTCGGCTGCAACCTGTGCATCCTGACGGCAGACCTCGAAAGTAGTGCCGCAACGGCCGGTTTTTCACCAGGTACTGAGTTGCCATCCGGCATCGTGTCCGTACCGACTCCCGGCATCCCTCGCTTCTCCTCGCCCAACTACGGCTTTGATGCTCGTGCCCCTCCCCCTCCGGTAGTACGCCATAATTCCTGAGCGTTGAATGGGCAACTCCCGCGTACGGGAGCGCCCATAACAAAATACCGGAGTGGACTTATGAATACCGCTAACTTGCGTGCGGCAATTGCCGTCGCGCTTGCTGCATCCTCATGCCTTCCTGCCAACGCGCTGGCGTCGAATGCACAGGACCTCGCCGAGGTTCGGCAGATGATTCGACAAGTGAAACAACAATATGAAGCGCGCATCGAAGCACTCGAAGAACGTGTGCGTATCGCGGAGCAGAAAGCGGCCTCTGCACGGCAGACTGCCCCACGCTCGGAAACCCAGGTTCCCGAGGTGACCAAGCAGGTCTCCACGCCGACGAAAACCGGCGACAACAGCTTCAATCCCGCCATCAGTTTTATACTCCAGGGCGGAGCTGCCACCTATTCCCTCGATCCGGACGATTACCACATGGATGGACTGCCACTTGGGGGTGAAGCCGGATTACATCAGGAAGGATTAAGCCTGTGGGAAACGGAAATGACCGCGTCAGCCAATATCGACAATCTGTTCTACGGGCAGACGACCATTGGTTTGCACCAGGACGACGACGAGTTGGAGGTCGATTTGGAAGAAGCCTTCATTGACACGCTCAGCCTGCCCGCCGGGTTGGGGCTGCGGGTTGGTCGCTTTTATTCGGACATCGGTTACCTCAACGCGCATCACACCCATGCCTGGGATTTCGCCGATGCCCCCCTGGCTTACCAGGCATTTCTCGGCAAGCAATACCGTGACGACGGGGCACGCGCCACATGGGTTGCACCGACGGAGGAAGTCTTTGTCGAAGTTGGCGCAGAACTGCTCCGGGGTGATGCCTATCCGGGCGGCGGCAACAAGGGGGACCTGGGTGCAGTGAAGCTCGGCTATATCCACATAGGTGGTGACATCGCCGACAATAGCAGTTGGCAACTCGGCCTGTCGCACATGGACGTGGATGTGGTTTCCCGTACCTCCGGCGGTCATGCCCATGACACTACGACAACCAGACCGTCCTTTGTGGGTGATTCTCGGTTGTCAGCGATCGATCTTGTCTGGAAAAGCCAGTTCCCCGGTGGGCGTTCTCTGGTATTGCAGGGCGAGTACTTCCTGCGTGACGAAGATGGCCAGGTAACCGTCTCCGAGACGGCAGGCAACGCACTGCTCAACTACGACGGCGAACAATCCGGTTGGTACACCCAGGGTATCTTTCAGTTTGCTCCTCGGTGGCGAACCGGTGTGCGCTATGACCGTATGACCGCCGACAACAACCTGGCCATGGTGAGCAACGCAACGGGCGAAACCAACGACGACATTTTCGAGGAATCCGGCTTCGAAAATACCAGCCACGACCCGGACCGATGGACGGCTATGTTGGATTGGTCTCCCACTGAATTCAGCCGGGTGCGCATGCAGTACGCGCATGACAACAGCCGGGTAAAAAGCGACAACCAGTTCATGCTCCAGTACATCATGACGCTGGGCGCACATGGTGCGCATCAATACTAGGAGGGAGATTGTCATGAAACGGCTGACCCGATTACTGGTTATCATTGCCGCCTTTTTGCCCTTTTCCGGCGCAATGGCTCAGATCAAGGTCTTTGCCTGTGAGCCGGAATGGGCTGCGCTCACCCAACTACTCGGTGGCGAAAAGGTAACGGTCTACAGCGCTACACATGCCAGACAGAACCCGCATCATATTCAGGCGCGACCCTCTTTAATCGCACGTCTGCGTAATGCCGATCTCGCGGTTTGCACCGGCGCGGAGCTTGAAGTCGGCTGGATGCCGGCGCTTCAGCGCCGCGCCCGCAATTCCAAGGTGTTGCCGGGAAAACCGGGATATTTCGAGGCAACGGACCACGTTCGATTGTTGGAGATTCCCGGCCAACTCGACCGGGCGGACGGTGATGTACATGCCGAGGGGAATCCGCATATTCACCTCGATCCTCGACGTATTCGTCAGGTCGCGCAAGCTCTGGCCCAAAGGCTCCAAGTTATCGACCCTGAGAATAGCTCGGCGTATCGGAGCAAGTGGAGAGCTTTTGACCAGCGCTGGCGAAAGGCGATTAGAAATTGGCAGCGGCAGGCCAAACCTTTACGTGGCAAGAAAGCGATCGTACATCATCGTGAATGGGTCTATCTGCTGGACTGGCTGTCGATCCAACGCGCCGGTTCGCTGGAACCCAACCCAAGCGTACCACCAACACTCGGCCACCTGGCCAAACTGAGAGACATGAAAAAGCCAGACCTGATCATCGTGTCTCCCTTGAATGACCCGAAGCCCGCCAATTGGCTTCGAGCGCACAATAGTGCGCCGGTGGTTATCTTGCCACATACCGTGGGGGCCGTTGCAAACTCCGGTGACCTGTTCGCCTTTTTTGACCGTCTTGTCGAGCGCCTGTTGAGGATAGAGAGGTAATTGATGGATTATTCCCTGCTCATCCCACCCCTCCTTGCGGGTTTGATCGTTCTGGCTACCCACGCGCCACTAGGAAAGCAGGTGCTCGCTCGGGGAATTATCTTTATTGATCTCGCGGTTGCGCAATTGGCAGGTTTGGGCGTCATTGTCATGCATGTTGTCGAGGATACGCCCTCCGGTTTTGAAATCCAGATCGCCGCATTGCTCATGGCACTGCTCGGCGGCCTGTTGTTTCTTTGGCTGGAAGCTCGCTGGGTATCTCGACTGGAAGCAATGATCGGGGCGACCTTTATACTGTCCGCAGCCGCTGCCTTGATGTTGCTGGCAAGCGATCCCCATGGCGGGGAGCAACTGAAGGAGTTGCTGGCCGGTCAATTATTGTGGGTAACCTATGATGACCTGGTTCTGCCAGCGATACTGACGGCAGGAATCCTGCTGGCTTGGCGGTATTTCAATCCAGCCGAAAGCTCCGTGCTTTTCTACGCGCTTTTTGCCCTGGCTGTGACCACCTCGGTGCAGTTGGTTGGCGTCTATTTGGTTTTTTCCAGCCTGATCTTTCCGGCACTCGGCACCTATCAGCGCGACGACGTTAAACCAGCCTACGCCATTGGTGGAATTGGTTATGCAACTGGGTTGACCATTTCGTTGGCCACGGACCTGCCAACCGGACCGGTGATTGTCTGGAGTCTTGCAATCACGGCAACAATGGGAGGATTACTGCTGCACTATGTCCGGAAGGGTAGTGGGTAAATCCTGCGTGATGTTCAACGTTTGTTCTCACACAAAGCCACAAAGACACAAAGAATTCTTCCCT
>JAIZWN010000673.1 GCA_020443945.1 Candidatus Thiosymbion ectosymbiont of Robbea hypermnestra
CTACGGGTTGGTCATGGGTTACGACGAGGCCTCCTGGAGATGCCAGGTGGTGCACCAGGCCGGCAGTCGGTCGGTGGCCGCATTGATGGTCACGCCGGGCGGGTAGGTGTAGAGAGGCTCGCCAGACGGCCGGTCGGCGGCGGCAAGCGGCAGGGGCGAGGCGCTGAGATTGGTCAGCAGGGTCAATCGGGAGCCGTCGCCCATCCGCCAGCGGATATGCAGGCCCCGCTCGTCGATCCGGCGGAAATCGCCGGCGTTCTCTCCTCTGCCGGCCAGACGCGGAATGATCCGGCGATGGCGTAGCGCCAGCAGTTCCCGATAGTACCCGAGCCAGTCGGCGTGTGGCGCCCGGTCCGGGCAGCTCCAATCCAGCTTGCAGCGGGCGAAGGTGTCCGGGTCGTTGGGATCGGGGGGCGTGCGGTGTTCCAGGAGTCTGGCGAAGCCCTCGAAGCGGACGAATCCCTGGCGCCGGCCCTTAGCGACCGCTGCCGCCAGCTCGGGGCCGAAATCGCAGAAGAAGAGGAAGGGCTGGGGGGCGGCGAATTCCTCGCCCATGAAGAGGAGTGGGGGCGTGGGGGCGAGTAGCAGGAGGGCGAGCGCGGCCCGCAGGGGTTCCGGCTCGGTGAGCTGGTGGAGGCGTTCCCCGAAGGGGCGGTTTCCCACCTGGTCATGGTTCTGCAGGAAGGCGACGAAGGCGGTGGGGGGCAGGGCCCGGCTGGGCTCGCCGCGCCGGATGCCGCCGCGGTAGGCGGAGGGCTCGCCCTGGTAGCCGAAGCCCTGGGCCAGGCAGCGGCCCAGGTACCGGAGGGGTCCTTCCCGGAAATCGCCGCGGCAGCCGTCCGCCTCGCCGGTGAGCAGGAGATGCAGGGCGTGGTGGAGGTCGTCGTTCCATTGCGCCGTGTATTGCCGCGGGCGTCCGGATTGGTCGCGGAGGAGGTAGCGGGTCTGGTTGCGGTCGTTTTCCAGGATGAGGTGGATGTGGCGTTCGCGGCCGGGGCCTTGGCGCACGGCGGCGGCCAGCGCCTCCAGGAGATCCGGTGATGACCGGTCCCGGATGGCGTCTACCGCGTCCAGCCGCAGGCCGTCGAAGCGGTATTCCTCGAGCCAGTAGAGGGCGTTGTGGATGAAGAAGCGGCGTACCGTTTCGCTGTCGGGCCCGTCGAAGTTGATGGCCGGGCCCCAGGGGGTGTGGTGCTCCGCGCTGAAGAACGCGGGGGCATACTGGTGCAGGAAGTTGCCCTCGGGGCCGAAGTGATTGTAGACCACGTCCAGCAGGACCATCAGGCCCTTGTGGTGGGCGGACTGGATGAGTCGCTTGAGGTCCTCCGGGCGGCCGTAGCGGCTGTCGGGGGCGAAGGCCAGCACCCCGTCGTAGCCCCAATTGCGCGCGCCGTGGAAGTCGGCGAGCGGCATGAGCTCGAGAACGGTGACGCCCAGCCCGACCAGATAGTCCAGGCGCTCGGTGACGGCAGCGAAGGTGCCCGATGGCGTAAAGGCGCCCACATGCAGCTCATAGACGACGGCCTCCTCCCAGGGCCGTCCCCGCCAGTGGGCGTCGGTCCAGCGCCAGCGCCGCGGGTCGATGACCTGGCTGGGGCCATGCACGTCCTCGGGTTGATAGCGGGAGGCGGGGTCGGGCACCCGCGGGCCGCCGTCGATGCGGTAGCGATAACGGTCGCCGGGCGCGGCCCGGTCGGTTACCAGGCCAAACCAACCCTCCGGCTCGGCGTGCAGGGGAATGATGACCTCGCCGGCGTCTCCCGCGAGGCAGAGCTCGACCCGCGCGGCGGCGGGGGCCCAGAGGCGGAAACGCACCTGGCCGTCGGCCCGGACCTCGGCGCCGAAGGGCATGGCGCCAGCCGCCTGCATCGGATCACTACCCAACTTCATCGTATTCCGCCTTTCCCGCCTGTAGGCTGGGATGAACTGGCAACCCCAGCAAATTGCCCTGAGATAATGAAGGGCTTCTTGCCGACTCCGCAAGTGCAATTTATGCTGGACGGCGCACAAGCGGACTCGACCGGCAACGGGAGGGCTTTCCGTTTGATCCCCTCTCCCCGTCCCTCTCCCGGGGGGAGAGGGGGCGGATATGCCGGCGTCCTTCTCCCCGGCTTCTCCCGGAGCCAATCGGGGGCTTTGGGAGCTGCGGGAAACCGTGGTGTTAAGTCAGCTGGCTTGCGACTGAAAGCCCCTCGGGGTTAGGGGTTAGGGAGAGGGGGATCAAGCCCGCGTGGGTCAGGATAGCGTAGCGTATCCCGCATCTCGGGATCGGCGGGATACGGCCATCCCTGGCCTATCCCGCCCTACACGGGCTTCCACCGACCGAGGAACCCTGGATGCTGAATTCGATACAACTCACCGATTTTAAGAACCATGCCGATACGACAGTCCGCTTGGGAGAGCTGACCCTACTCGTAGGCCCGAACGGGGCCGGCAAGACCGGCGTCCTCCAGGGGATTCAACTTGTGTCACAAGTGGACGACGAATCGGCTTTGGCCGAGTTGGGTGGCCGAGAGGTACTGGTCCGTCGAGGCGCGGACTGTTTTGTCATGGAGCTCGCCGGTAAGGATCCGCGGGACAGCCAGAGAGCCTGGGATCTCCGGTTTGCAATGGACCGAACCCCCGGGGCATTGAAAGATGCTGTAGATTTCTTTATCGACGGCGGGTTACTGATACCAGAGCTCTTCGCCCTAAATGAGCGTTCAGCACAGTTGGCTAAAGCGAGGGAAGCCCTCGGAACAGCGGTATATCTGCGTTTGGACGCGACCAGGTTGTCAGAACCCAGCTACCTGGAGTCTACGGACGCCGGAATCGACTCCGACGGGTATGGGCTGGCGTCCATCATCGCCCACCTGATGACCTATGAACGGGACCGCTTCGAGCGACTCGAATCGGCCCTGCGGTCTATCATCCCCGGCGTGAAACGCATCCGGGTACGCCGAATAGAGAAGAACAAAAAGGTGCTGGCGGACGGGTTGGTTCTCGACATGCGCTCGGGGGATGCACTGCCGGCCCATGCCGTCAGCGAGGGTACCCTAATCGTACTGGGTCTCCTGGCGGTGCTCGAAGGCCCGGACCGCCCCAATCTGGTCCTGATCGATGGTATCGACCACTCCCTGCACCCACGGGCCCAGGTCCAGCTGGTGGAGGTCCTGCGCTCCCTGATCCGGCTCCGACCCGAGGGGCTACAGATCGTTGCGACCAGTCATTCGCCCTATCTCATCGATGCCTTGTCGCCAGACGAGGTCTGGGTGGTTGCCCTCCGCGAGAACGGCACGGCGGCGGCGGCTTGTCTCGCGGACCATCCGGATTCCGAGCATTTCCGGGAGGTACTGGGTACCGGCGAGTTTCTGAGCTCCGTCGGGGAGGATTGGGTTTTGCAACAGGGGGCAACCGATGCGCCTGGTTCTGATCGTTGAGGCCCAGGCGGATGCCGTCTCCGCCGGACGATTGGCGGATCGGGTGTTGATCGCGTGTGGTCCCGACTGGGTGACCGCGGACGCTATCGAGGACTTACGCCGCTGGACCGGCCTCGAGACGGATACGCCATTCACCGCATGGCGTGACCTGAAGGAACAGGCCAGGTCTCACTCAGTGAGGGTCCATGGAAGAAACCGGGGGCCGGATCATACAGCGGCACGCCGCGCGCTCGCCGTTGTTGTTATCGTCGCCAGGGGAGCCCCGATCGACGCACTGATCCTGATCCGTGATCTGGACAACCAACCGGAGCGCCGGAGGGGACTGGAAGAGGCACGCAAGGAGATGGCGCCGAAGCTCGGTTTTCCAGTCGTGATCGGGACGGCAAACCCGGAGCGGGAGGCTTGGCTACTCAACGGCTTTGTGCCCAGGTCCGAGCGCGAAAACCGCGGCCTGGAGCAGGCGACGAACCGGCTGGGATTCGACCCGACGCGACAGCCCCATCGCCTGCGGGGCGATACGCGGCGCTCCGATCAGGAGGCCGGGCGGGATATCAAGAAGGTGTTGGCGGAGCTGGTCGCTACGGATCCGGAGCGGGAACAGGCCTGCCTGCGGGATACGCCGCTCGAGGTACTGATCGACCGGGGTAGAGAAACGGGACTTTCCGCTTTCCTCCGGGAAGTACATACCCAGCTCCTGCCCCTGTTCGATCCGGCACCATCCAAACCCTGCAACGCCCTAGCCGGGTAGGTTGGGCAAAGGCACGCACGCCTAGCCGGCAAGCGAGCCGACGGCCTGTATCGCGCCGTGCCCAACAGCCGGCTGGCCGTTGGGCACACCGCCTGCTGGGAGGGACTCCTTCTTGATGGGCACGCTTCGCTTGGTGCAGCCAAACCGGCCACCGCGGTTCGCAACCTCCCGTGGCCTGACCGAAACTCCGTACCGGCCTGCCGGGCGCTGGCTTTGCCTGCCTCCTACCGGCCTATCGGTCCGTGCAGCGGACCCTACGGAAGAGCCGGGTAGTCGCGCGTCGTCAGTGGTCCCGATGGACGGCGAAGGATAGCTTGTCGAGCACGCCCATCAGTACCGCCGAGATTACGAAGGTCAGGTGGATAATCACGTACCACATGAGTTTGTCGTTGGGGATCTGGGGCGCGTTCATGAAGATGCGCAGCAGATGGATGGAGGAGATGGCTACGATGGAGGCCGCGACTTTGATTTTGAGGGTGCCGGCGTCCAGCTTGCTCAGCCAGCCGAGCTCTTCGTTGCCACCCTTGAGCTCGATGCGCGAGACGAAGTTTTCGTAGCTGGAGATCATGACCATCACTACCAGGCCGGCCACCAGCACCATGTCGATCAGGGCGAGGATGGTGAGTACCAGGTCCGCTTCTTTCAGGATCAGGACATGGCTCAGAACGTGAAAGAGTTCCTGGAAAAATTTCACGCCCAGGGCGACCAGGGCCAGGGAGAGGCCGACATAGACCGGGGCCAGAATCCAGCGGCTGGAGAACAGGAGTTTCTCGATCAGGCGTTCCAACATGGCGGGTATCCGAAGCGTGGAGGAGGGGACGTAAATTTATCATGAACCCTGTCCGCTTTCGTAGCCCGCGCGCGCCGGGGGGGCGCCCCATATTGTTCCTATACTCACAGGCAGGCCGGATCGGTCATCAGGCCGCACCGCTCTGCCGGCGTATGCCAGAATATCCGACCGTCATTCCGGCACTTCCTGCCGGAGTGATGCCGTGGGGTTGGCAGGGGAGGGCTTCAGCATGTCAGAACAGACGAGACACCGATTCGGACTCAATCCGGCCAGCAACCACCCGCGGATGATGACGGAGCTGGAAAAGGCCAGCAAACGGGGATGCAAGATCATCTCCGTCAACCCGCTCCGGGAGCCGGGGCTGGTCCGCTTCATCCGCCCCAAAAACCTGTGGGCAACCCTGCTCCATCGGCCCACCAGCATCTTCAGCCTCTACCTGCAACCCCTGGTGGGCGGCGACATGGCGCTGATCAAGGGCATGATGAAGGTCCTGCTGGAATGGGATGCCCAGGAGGCCGGCGGGGTCCTGGACCAGGCCTTCATCCGGGACCACACCCGGGGATTCGCGGCCTGCGTCCGGGACCTCGAGCACACCACCTGGCCCCATATCGAGTCGGGAAGCGGCCTGAGCCGGGCCCAAATCACCCAGGCGGCCGAGCGCTACCGGAATGCCGAACGGGTCATCGCCTGTTGGGGCATGGGGCTCACGCAACAAAAACACGCGGTCGCCACCCTCCAGACCCTGACCAACTGGATGCTGCTGGGCGGCCATCTGGGCCGACCGGGCGCCGGACTATGCCCGGTGCGGGGCCACAGCAATGTGCAAGGGGACCGTACCATGGGCATCACGGTAAACCCCAAACCGGATTTCCTGGCGGCCCTGGGCCGCGAGTTTCGATTCCGACCCCCGTCACGTCCGGGCTACGACACGGTCCGGGCCATCCAGGCCATGGCGGCCGGCAAGGCCCATTTCCTCGTGCATCCCCTGCCCGACCTGCGGCCGGTCCCGGACCAACTACGCCTGACCACCATCCGTTCCCACGACCAATACAACACCACCATCTACGGCCTGAACGATCGCTACCGCGGCATCCGCGGGCGCCGCCGGGTAGTCTTCCTTCACCCGGAAGACATGCGCACCCGTGGCCTCGAGGCCGGCGCGCGGGTAGACCTGATCGGTGTCGCCCAGGATGGCCTGTCACGATGCGCGGAGGACTTCGAGGCAGTGCCTTACGACCTGCCCAGGGGCTGCGCGGGCGCCTACTTTCCCGAAACCAACGTCCTGATCCCCATCCACAGCTACGCGGACCACAGCATCACCCCCACCAGCAAGCTGATCCTCATCCGCCTGCAACCCGCGGTGAATAGCCCGCGCTGAATGAGGGTATCGCCTGTTGCGACACCCTCTGAATACGAGGAGCGCACCCAGGGCCTATTGACATCCCGGTAGTGTTGTAGTTTTGTGATTTTGAATCCGCAGATTACGCAGATTCTCACCGATGAAAAAACGCAGTAATCCGTGAAAATCGGCGTAATCCGCGGACAACCATGATGGTGAAGGGAGGTCTCTACGCCAAATCCCGGAAACCACAAATCTAAGACACCACCGACATCCTAATCCAATCGGCCGCTTCTCATCCGTGAACCGGCATTCCTATTCCCGTATACCGAAACAGGCTGGAGTTCGTTTCCCACCCCGCCCGCGGTCTTTTAGTCGTAGAGGGCAATGGCCAATAACAGGTACAACACACCAAAACAGGCCGGCACCCAATTCTCGATGTGGGTCAGCGGAAGATAACGTCTTCTATCCTTTCCCTCACCGAGCGCAACCCATTCCGCGTCATAGGGCGCTATCGGCAGCATTTGCTCCAACGCGATGATAACCTTGAATTTCCCCGTGTTGAGCTGCCGATAGGAATACACGACTCGCCACCAGACAAAGCAGAGAAGCAGAACCGCGAGAAACGGCAGAATGCCGAGTAGAGAGGCCTGCAAAATCCGCTCTTTGAGCAAAACCGTGAATGCCGTTACCAGGATTGTATGAACGCCGACAAAAAAGGAGTTCGCTAGCATTCTCCGTGAGCTTACGCGGTCGGCCATTTCGACATAGAGCTTGTACTGCTCGAAGAGGTGGCCTCTGAACTCGTGTCCATAGGCGTCCGCTTCCTGGCGCATTAAGTTTAAGTTGTTTTCGCTCATGTTACTCTTTTCCCTGCCGCTGTGGATTCATCGGTTTGCTATAATCTTTTACAATGTTTCGTTAAGTTTATAATGGCTGCCGGCATCGCGGTTCTCATCGATGCGGTTCGCTGCGCTCACCACATCCTACGGTAAACTCTGTTTCCTCTTGTTTCTCTATTAGGTCCGGGTAGGTTGGGGCGAGGTCGCCCCGCCAGGGGCGACAAATCCCAACGGCTTTGGTGTGATCCGGCGATTTGTTGGGGTTGCCAGCTCACCCCAACCTACGGGCTAGTTGTTTTCCCCCCTAAAATGGTTACGAAGCACGTTCTTAACGTATTCCGGTGCTTCTTCCTTCACTTTTGCCGCTTCATCTATCAAGATATCGTACTCCGCAATTTCCTCGCCTGACCATAGAAGATCAAGCCTTCGAATATCTCGCGTGGCGATATGCGTATAGGATTCCGGAAAGGCCCAATAACACGACTGACAGACAGAAACCTCCTTTTCTTGCCAGTTCACACAGTGTTCGCAACTCCAGGACTTTGCTCTATTCGCGGATGCGCATAAGAGCATGTACTCACTTATATCACCAGATAGATCATCATTATCACCTGCGATTTCAAATGGAATCCTGTGATCGATTTGCAATTCTCTTACAGGGAATGGTTCAAGATAAATATTGCACCTTGGACCATGCTTTTCTATCAGGGCATCTTTCAGATTAGATGAAAACACCGTGCGGCCGGATAACCGGGTGGAACGAACCTCCGACGGATTACCGAATTTATAAGCTGCTATTTTTCTACCATCCGTACCTGTTACACGGAACGTTTTAATAGGAATGCCCTGTTCACGGACATCCCTGATTGCTCTTGGGGGATGATTATAGCCGTATATGTCTTTCAGCTCCTCCGTCGTTATCCGGCCATGCTTCAAAATGTGGTCGATGACGGTTTTCGGTCGTTTTGCCTCGATGCTCTTGAGTAGTTTCAGGAATTCCGGAGGATACTTCTGGTCGTTCATGAGAAGACAAGCTCCCGTTGTTCTTCCATGCTACGAACAGGCTCGCGTACTTCTCGACCCAATCTTTGCACCAATGCAGGTGATAGATATAAGGATTCGATGGTTTCTTCCTTACCTCCCAATAGTGTTGCCTGACTTGATCTACCGGCATGAATATGCAGGTGTTTCAACGACAAACTTCCCGGCAGAAGTTTTCCGTGGGATTTCTCTCCGGTAACCCCATCGTAGCTGATAATATAGGAGATGTGATGTTTATTCATGACATGTAGTGCATCCACGAAATCATCGTAGGTAACACCATTATAATATCGATGATCTCTCGTAAAGGATGTTCCCTGGTAAGGCGGATCCATGTATACCAGATCAACTTCTCTCGTTTTCTTTATCACCTCACGAAAATCTACGGCAGAGATAGATGTTTTTTCGCCAAGCAGGTATGAGACACCCATGATGTTCCGTCTCATAGCGTTCGGGCGCATTCCTGAACGTCTATTGTCCGCGCTTTGGTTGAATAACCCGTCAGAGCTGTACCTTACGGACCCTTTGACGATTCGGGCAAGCAAATAAAGCAGGTGATGTGGAAGGTGAGTGGAGTTGAATTCGTCCCGAATGCGAAAGAAATATTCCTTTCGGTCTGGATGCTGTTCATGCCATAGCCTTTCGTACCTGTCGGATAACTGACCTGGGCGTTGCAGAATTTCATCCCATAATTTCATCAAAGGCCCATTCAGATCATTGAGCAAAAAGCGCTTAGCCAATCCCTCCGCCGCGGCTGCGATGGAAACGGCACCGGCGCCGCAAAAAGGCTCGATCAGGCAATAAACATCGTCCGGAAAGTGACGCAGTATATGGCTGGCGATACCACGTTTACTACCCTGATAAGGAAATGGATGCGGTATGGAGAAACTTTTTGACACTTTCATGTGTTGAATATTCAGTGACAAATCCCAACGGCTTTGGCTTGACATGGCAATTTGTTGGGGTTCGCGGGTTCACCCTAACCTACGGGCTAATTCATTAATTGACTGGATATTTCTATGTCTTTCTTCAGCAATGAATTTATGATTTCGTTCAGGGAATAGGGATGTTCGGCTGCACGCAGCTTATCGACGAAGAAGGCCTTTACTTCTTTGTCCAGATAGATGGGTATGTCCAGCTCTTCCAGTGGTCTGTAGAACTTTCCCTGTTCGGCATCGGTAAAGTCATATTCGTCTTTCATTTTGGGCGCCTTTTTGGGTATAAAGGAATCCGCGCCTGAACTCAAGCATCTTTACCCATCGCTCTCACCACCGCATCGCCCATCTCGGCTTATGCCTTATTTTTTTGCATGGTCAAGCACATCTTTGATGACTATGGCTATACCGACAATAAAGATCAGCAGCATGAGAGTAACAATCAGTTCACCCATCATGAATCTCCTAATTGGTAATCCCATTCCTCTGTGTTTTCCACGTCTCTGCGATTCAAAGGGGCGTGCAACGGCCGGCCTCGAAATCTTTGTCGGTGCGTTTGCCGGCAGTGTCGAGGCGGCCAGCGAGGATGCTTGCCTTTTCGATCTTTTCGACAGTCATGGTTCGGGTCCCGCGATTACCCATTCGTTGAATTGCTCTGGTGGTGGGTATCTTGTGCATGGATGCCTTGGGTCCCCTACGCGATAGGTGCGGTGAAGGGGACTGTGCGCATGCTCAAGGGCCTTTGTTCAGCGCGGCGACGACGGCGTCGCCCATTTCGGCGGTGCCGACCCGGTACATGCCGGGGGAGAGGATGTCGGGGGTGCGCAGGCCCTGGTCGAGAACGTCGGAGACGGCCCGCTCGATGCGCTCGGCGGCGGCCGGCTGGTCCAGGGTGTGGCGGAGCATCATGGCGACCGAGAGGATGGTGGCCAGGGGGTTGGCGAGGTTTTGGCCGGCGATGTCGGGGGCGGAGCCGTGGATGGGCTCGTACATGCCTTTGCCGGTCTCGTCCAGGGAGGCGGAGGGCAACATGCCGATGGAGCCGGTGAGCATGGCCGCGGCGTCGGAGAGGATGTCGCCGAACATGTTGGTGGTGACCAGGACGTCGAATTGCTTGGGTTCCCGGACCAGCTGCATGGCGGCGTTGTCTACGTACATGTGGCTGAGGGTTACGTCCGGGTAGTCGGCCCCGACCTCGGTGGCGATTTGGCGCCAGAGCTCGGTGCATTCGAGTACGTTGGCCTTGTCCACGGAGCAGACGCGCTTGTTACGCTTGCGGGCAGCGTGGAAGGCGACCCGGCAGATGCGCCGGATTTCGGATTCGTGGTAGATCAGGGTGTTGCGGCCCTGGCGGGTGCCGTCCTCGAGGGTGGTCACGCCCCGGGGTTGCCCGAAGTAGATGCCGCCGGTGAGCTCGCGCACGATGAGGATGTCGAGGCCGGCGACCAGCTCGGGCTTGAGGGAGGAGGCGTCGGCCAGCTGGGGGTAGAGGATGGCCGGGCGCAGGTTGGCGAATAGGCCCAGCTGGTTGCGCAGACCCAGGAGTCCTTTTTCCGGGCGGATGGCGATGGGCAGGGGTTCCCATTTGGGGCCGCCGACGGCTCCCAGCAGGACGGCGTCCGCCTGCCGCGCCAGCGCCAGGGTGGCCTCGGGCAGGGGTTCCCCGGTGGCGTCGATGGCCGCCCCGCCGACCGGCGCCTCGTCCAGGGCGATGGCGAGGCCGGCGGTGGCGCGCAGGTGTTCGAGGACCTTGATTGCCTCGGCGACGATTTCCGGCCCGATGCCGTCTCCGGGCAGGATGAGGATGTTTTTGGTCACTGTGCATTCTCCAGCGTGGCGCTACGGGGAAGTACCGATCACATGGGAAGTGTTTTTTAACCGCAAAGGCGCAAAGGACGCAAAGAGTTATCCGGAATGAATGATGCGCTGGATACCTTACTCTCCTTTGCGCCTTTGCGGTTCAAAAGCAAAAACGATACCTGACTTGTTTTTGGACCCTTCCTGGGTTCACGGTGTTTCCGGGTCGTTCTCGGGAAACAGCCAGGGGGTCTGGGTTTGGTACCGGTCCTCGTAGGCGCGGATGTCGTCCAGGTGTTCCAGGGTCAGCCCGATGTCGTCCAGCCCGGCGAGCAGGCAGTGTTTGCGGAAGGAGTCGACCGTAAAGCTGATCGGTTCCCCGCCGGCGGGCGTCAGGGTTTGTCGGGGCAGGTCGACGGCGATCCGCAGGGCCTCGGGACCGCTCGCGGTCCGGAACAGGGCCTCGATGCGCTCCGCGGCCAGCTCGATGGGGAGGAGGCCGTTCTTGAAGCAGTTGTTGAAGAAGATGTCGGCGAAGCTGGGGGCCAGGAGGACCCGAAAGCCGAAGTCCGCCAGGGCCCAGGGGGCGTGCTCACGGGACGAGCCGCAGCCGAAGTTTTCCCGCGCCAGCAGGATTTGGGCGTTTTGGTAGCGGGGGTCGTTGAGGACGAACTCCGGGTTTCGGGGCCGGTGGCGGCAATCCTGGCCGGGCTCCCCCTGGTCCAGATAGCGCCACTCGTCGAACAGGTTGGGCCCGAACCCGGTGCGCTCGATGCTTTTCAGAAATTGCTTGGGGATAATGGCGTCCGTGTCCACATTGGCCCGGTCCAGGGGGCAGACGATCCCGGTGAAGTTCTCGAATTTGTCCATCAGAGCGCCCTCACATCCGTAAAGTGACCAGTGATTGCCGCCGCCGCGGCCATGGCGGGACTCACCAGGTGGGTGCGCCCGCCCGGCCCCTGCCGACCCTCGAAGTTGCGGTTAGAGGTAGAGGCGCAACGCTCCCCCGGTGCCAGGCGGTCCGCGTTCATGGCCAGGCACATGGAGCAGCCGGGCTCGCGCCACTCGCAGCCCGCCGCGGTGAAGACCCGGTCCAGACCCTCCGCCTCCGCCTGGGCCTTGATCGGGCCCGAGCCGGGCACCACCAGGGCGAGATCGATGTTGTCGGCCACCCGGCGGCCGGCCACCACTTGCGCCGCCGCGCGCAGGTCCTCGATCCGGGAGTTGGTGCAGGAGCCGATGAAGACCTTATCCGGGCGGATGGCGGTGATAGCGGTGCCCGGCGTGAGTCCCATGTACTCCAGGGCGCGGCGCATCCCCTCGGCCTTGACCGGATCCGGCTCGTCCCGCGGATCGGGCACCCGGCCGTTCACCGGCGTTACCATCTCCGGGGAGGTGCCCCAGGTGACCTGCGGCTCGATGGCGGCGGCGTCGAACCACAGGGTCCGGTCGAACGCGGCGTCCGGGTCGCTCACCAGCGTGCGCCACCGGGCGGCGGCCTGCTCGAAGCGCGCGCCCTGGGGCGCGAAGGGCCGCCCCCGGACGTACTCGAGGGTCGTCTCATCCACGGCGATCAACCCCGACCGGGCCCCCGCCTCGATGGCCATATTGCAGAGGGTCATCCGGCCCTCCATGGACAGGGCCCGAATGGCCTCGCCGCCGAACTCGATGACAAAGCCCGTCCCCCCCGCCGTGCCGATCCCGCCGATGATCGTCAGGGCCAGGTCCTTGGCGGTCACGCCGGGCCCGAGAATACCCTCCACCCGGATCAGCATGGACCTGGACTTGCGCTGAATCAGGCACTGAGTCGCCAGGACATGCTCCACCTCGGAGGTGCCGATGCCGAAGGCGAGCGCTCCGAAGGCGCCGTGAGTCGAGGTGTGGGAATCGCCGCAGACGATAGTCATGCCCGGCAGGGTGAAACCCTGCTCCGGGCCAATCACATGGACGATACCCTGCCGCGGGTCCGCCATGCCGAGCTCGGTAATGCCGAACTCGGCGCAATTCTCGGCCAGGGTTTGAACCTGGAGACGCGAAACGGGATCCGCGATCCCCCGCGCCCGATCCAGCGTCGGGACATTATGATCCGGCACGGCCAGGTTGGTCTCTACCCGCCGCGGCCGGCGCCCCGCCAGCCGCAGCCCCGCGAAGGCCTGGGGCGAGGTGACCTCGTGCACCAGATGGCGATCGATATACAGCAGGGCGGTGCCCTTGTCGTCGTAACGGACGACATGCTCGTCCCACAGCTTGTCATACAGGGTCTTGGCGCCCATGGGTTCTCCTATTCCGCCGAAGGTTCAAAACAGGCAGGGTAGTGCGACAGCGGCCAGGAAGCAATGATGCGCGGGAAAGGGGTCAGGTCTTGACCCGTGCCTTCAAGGGTCACGAATCAAGACCTGACCCCATTTCCCGCTACCACCAGACGGAAAAACAGGCAGGCGGCTCACAAACCGGTGGCGTAAACGAGCTGCCGATGCGCGTTCCCGGAAGACCCACGGCTGTCGTCCCAGCGGACGGTCACGGTGACCAGGGTTCCGCTACGGCCGATGGCGCCGTCCCCGGCGGGTAGCGAGCAGCCTAGCCGCTGTTTCCACTGACACAGGTCGCGGCTCTCGCTCGGGGTTGCCGGACAGGCCGTCCGCTCACAGCGTCGGGGTCTGGCATCCAGGCCGGTATCATAGCGCCCGGCCCGCGCGGCGGTGCGGTTCGCGCGTAGGCGCTCGAGCATATCCTCGGCGAGCAGGCCGGCCTGGGAGTGCTTCTCCGCGCTGTACTGGCCCTTGGCGCCGGTTATCTGCAATGCCGCCAACCCCATGAGGCCGAGCGCCAACACAAAGGCCGCGATCAGGGCCTCCAGCAAGACAAAGCCCCGATCCTGCCGCGGCGGTGGCATTCCCCCCGGCTGGCTCCGACTTTCAGGGGGCGGCGGGACACCGGATGTCCTTGTTTCCGCCATCCGGGATCCCGTTGCCGTCGGTATCCTCGGCCCGACGCAGGCGTCCGCCCGCGGACAGAATAACGGCCCGCGCGGCCAATGCTCCACGTTCGTCACAAAGTCGCCAGGTCGCATTGAAACCCCGCGCCGCCCCCAGGCTGTCGAAGGTGATCCGGGTGCGCCCGGCGCGTAGCGTCATGGCGTCGATCCCGTCCCGTATCCGCAACAGGCAGTCTTCCCCGGGCAGGCAGGCGCCGGTGCCCGGATCCGGCCTGCCGTCCCGGTCGTGGTCCACGAACAGGATCCAACCGGTCTCCCATCGTTTCTTTCCATCACATCCGGGGCCGGCGGACCGAGGGGCGGCGCTGGCGCACAGGGTCACCGGCGTCCCCCGTTTGATCGCCTCGTTACGGGCAAAATCGACCGCCGCCGCGAATTCGTTGATGTAGCCGATCGCCCGATGGTCCAAAACGAAATCCCGCAAGGCCGGAATCGCCAGTGAGGCGACAATACCGACGATGGCGATCGTAACCAGCAGCTCGAGCGCGGTGAAGCCGGCCAGCGAAATCCGGCGACCCGCTACGCCTGGTTGTGGGTTATCGGGGAAATCCATAGCCTTCCGGTACCCTATAATGCAAGATCAATACAAGGGTGCCTTGAAAGATTCAAGATGCCCGTGCGGGGCAGGGATGCCCCGCCATGTTTCAAGGTCCCTACAATAACAAGATGCCCCTTGCCCGGTTTGGCGCGGCCGAATGCTCGGATCGGGTTTGACAGGGGATGGTCGAATTTCTTATGCTAGTCTGCTTACTGTCGGAGGGGTTCCCGAGTGGTCAAAGGGATCAGACTGTAAATCTGACGGCTCAGCCTTCGGAGGTTCGAATCCTCCCCCCTCCACCACTGAGGGTGCCGCAAAGGCCCATCCGGGGGCTTTTGTGACGCGGAATCGGAAAATTGCGGTTTCCCGGTTCCTCCCTGTTCTAAGGGCGTGTCGCCGTCGAACAGGGCGATGCATCCCTGCATCGCGGAGGGTATCGCCTTTGGCGACACCCTTCCACGCGACCGGGTAGGATGGGCGTTGCGCATCGGTGTACAGCGGGTGTAGTTCAACGGTAGAACCTCAGCCTTCCAAGCTGATGGCGTGGGTTCGACTCCCATCACCCGCTCCAATGGAGGGTGGTCGCAACAGGCGATATCCTCCAAGGGGTTCGAGTCGAAGCGTCGGATAGGCCCATGTAGCTCAGTCGGTAGAGCACACCCTTGGTAAGGGTGAGGTCACCGGTTCAATTCCGGTCATGGGCTCCAATATTACCTTAAAGGCCACCTTGAAAAATGCAAGGTGCCCGTGCGGGGCAGGGATGCTCCGCTATGTTTCAAGTAGGTTGTAGGTTGGGGTGAGCTTGCGAACCCCAACAAACCGCTTGAAACATAAAGCGAAGCGGAAATTGCCTGTTCGCTTCGCGTCTTGAGAAATTGCCGGGAAAATTTTTCAAGGTCCCTTTAACATTAGAGCTCGAAGCTGCGAGCCGGACGGCACAGGATCACGGTACAGGGTATTCGGCATTTTGTGGGGAGGCGTCCATGTCCAAAGAAAAATTCGAACGCACCAAGCCGCACGTCAACGTGGGGACCATCGGGCACGTCGACCATGGCAAGACCACGCTGACGGCGGCCATCACCAAGGTCATGGCGGCCAAGCACGGGGGAGAAATCAAGGCCTTCGACCAGATCGACAACGC
>JAIZWN010000674.1 GCA_020443945.1 Candidatus Thiosymbion ectosymbiont of Robbea hypermnestra
CTACGGGTTGGTCATGGGTTACGACGAGGCCTCCTGGAGATGCCAGGTGGTGCACCAGGCCGGCAGTCGGTCGGTGGTCGCATCAATGGTCACGCCGGGCGGGTAGGTGTAGAGGGGCTCGCCGGTGGGATCAGAAAAACAGCCCTTCCAGGGGCGACGAGGCGGAGGCGAAGCGTTTCGGCGCCATCCGTCCGGCCAGAAAGGCCTCACGGCCGGCCTCGATGGCCTTGCGCATGGCGCTCGCCATCAGCACCGGGTCCTGGGCGGCGGCGATGGCCGTGTTCATGAGCACGCCGTCGCAGCCCAGCTCCATGGCTACCGCGGCGTCCGAGGCCGTCCCCACGCCCGCGTCTACCAGGATGGGGACCTGGGCGTTTTCCACGATGGTCAGGATATTGAGCCGGTTGCGGATGCCGAGCCCGGAGCCGATGGGGGCGGCAAGGGGCATCACGGCCACGCAGCCCAGCGCCTCCAGGCGTTTGGCCATGATGGGGTCGTCGTTGGTGTAGACCATGACGTCGAAGCCATCCTTGACCAGGACCTCCGTGGCCTCGAGGGTGGCGACCATGTCCGGGAACAGGGTCTTCTCGTCCCCCAGCACCTCCAGCTTGCACAGGTTGTGGCCGTCCAGCAGTTCCCGCGCCAAACGGCAGGTGCGGATCGCCGTCTCGGCGTCGAAGCAACCGGCGGTGTTCGGCAGAATGGTGTAACGCTCCGGCGGCAATACCTCCAGGATGTTCGGCTCGCCGGGGGTCTGGCCGATGTTGGTGCGGCGCACGGCAATGGTGACGATCTCGGCGCCACTGGCCTCGACGGCACGGCGCGTTTCCTCCATATCCTTGTATTTGCCGGTTCCGAGCAACAGGCGCGAGCGGTAAGTCTCGCCGGCTACGGTGAAGTTGTCAGCGGCGGTCTGAGTAGGCATAGTGGGAAAAAATCGGGTTTGGAAAATAAGAGCATAAACCATTTGCCCGCTGATGACACATCCAGGCCGACCATCCCGGGGTGGATATCGTCGAGGGCCACGACGGCAGGCGGCCACAACCGATGGACCAGGCCGGAAAGAACGGCGCTACCACTGGGTACGGAGCTAAGACACCCGGCTACCCTTGTTACCGAGGGAACTCTCCGCCATATTCGACAAGGCATCACCTTCCGTATGGTAGAGTTAGGAACAACAGGGGACCAGCATTCTCCCGAACCCTTGCAGCAGTACGGATATGAATCATGAATTCTGTTACCAAGCATTTTCTCGCCGGGTACGGCAGCGTTCTGAGACTCTATACGCCTGGGGTCGAGAGCCTGTCGCGGCTTCGCGAAACACGTTTCCCCGTACGCCGCCGCCTTTCCCCACTGGCAAATGCCAAGACCAGAAGGACAAAGGCGGAGGTGATTCGAAATGCCCTGGAACATATGGCGCTTTCGTCCGCCAAGCTGGAAAGAGATATCCAGGCATTGGTCGAACGCTCCAGGCCAGCAGGCAAACATCATTACGGGGTGGATTCACATCCAGGATTGACGGTCGGGTTCCAACCCTCCGAACGCCGTCCATCCCCATCGTCCGGGACACTTCCCTCTGATTCCAATCATGTGGAGGAATTAGCCGACCTGCTGGCCATTCGTGGGGATGGAGAGAAGGTTTTCCGCGATCTGGTATCCGCCGAAAAGTCGTTAACTCGGGAATGAACAGATATTCCTCGTCTCTTCTTTTTGGAGCCTGATCCCGTGCCAGAAAGCACAGACAACGTCGATCGTCACGGGATGAAAGGCGATGAACTTGCGACAGACCTGGAGGAAACCGCAAAAGAGATACAGGGGGAGGTTGCCGTAATCCGGACCTCCTTTACCGGACCGCTACCGTTACCTGACATACTCCAAAAATACGATCAAGTGCTCCCTGGCCTGACAGACAGGATCGTGAGAATGGCCGAAGCGGAAGGCAACCATCGACGGACTCAGGAATCGCAAGCCCTCGAAGCCGAAATAGAAAACGATCACAAGCTGGTCGATGCCTACATAAAGGAAGTCCGAATCGGACAACAGTTTGCTTTTGTCATTGCCGTTGTCGCTCTCTGTCTTGGCTCATATGTGGCGGTGAACGGCGGTGAATTTGCCGGCGCGGTTATCGGTGCCGGTGGATTGATCGGTATCGTCACCGCCTTCATCCAGGGAAGACGCAAGAACGGCTCGGCAGAAGAACCCGCGAGCAGCCGAGGCACCGCCGGCAATGAATGACTTGGCACGCGGTTTCAAAACATTCTCCACTTAACCACCCCCGACGGCGTGAATGATCTCCACTTTGTCGCCGGGGGTCAGGTGTTGTTCCCGGAAGCGACTGCGGGGCACCAACTCCTCGTTGATCTCCACGGCCAGGCGTTGGCCGGTCAGCTCCAGCCGTTCGATGAGGCCGGCCATATCGATGCCGTCCGGGATCTCGGTCGGGTTGTCATTGAGGATAATCTGCATGTCGGATTCTCGCTGGGGTGTTTCCTGGTCGGGGAATGGATTCTACCGCATAGGCCCGCGCTGAGACCGCCCCAACCCTTTGGGGGCCGGGCGAGTGTTCACAGATTCTTGTACTTCAGGGGACCTTCAATAAGCATAAGCCAACGAGGGCGGTTGCCAAACTCCGGTGCCAAAAGTCTTCAAGATAAGCATACAATCCTCTTAACAAATCCGCGCGAATCTGCGTAATCCGCGGATCAAAAAAGTCGAGTAGGTTAGGGCGATAGAGGAACCCCGACATCCGATGTCGGGGTTTGTCGCCCTGCCGGGGCGACCTCACCCCAACCTTGGCCGGTGCGGAGGTAGGGGTTGTCAAGGGCGGTGGGTCCTCCCTATACTCGTTACCCGGCGGCGGGTGTAGTTCAATGGTAGAACCTCAGCTTCCCAAGCTGATGACGTGGGTTCGATTCCCATCACCCGCTCCAGATCGACGATCTCTTCCTCCCCTTTCCTCGTTACCCCCGCGGCACAAATGGCTTCGTGACGGCTCGGCCCGGACGGGAATCGAGGTCGGTGCACGGCGATTCCTGCCTGGCGTAACGGCCAGGTTGGGTATTCCATTTCACCTTAATTTGCTGGTACTCTTTGTGGCTTCGGGATTGGAAAATGTAAAATAAGGTGAAATGGGGTATCGGAGATGTGAAGGGTGTAGGGTATTCTTTTGTGTAGTTTCCCGGCGGGGGCCGGCAGTGATGCTCGGGGGTTCGAGGGGCGCGCAGGAGCAGCGTAGCGGGGCATTCCCGTGAGGGATCTATTTGTGAACGGAGGGGGACCACGGTGGAAATCGGAATGATCGGTCTCGGGCGGATGGGCGCCGATATGTCGCGTCGCCTGATGCGCGGTGGGCATGGGTGCGTCGTCTACAACCGCAGTCCCCGACCGGTCCGGGAGCTGGTTGCCGAGGGCGCGACCGGGGCCGGGGATCCGGCCGAGCTCTGCGCCCGGTTGACCAGGCCGCGGGTGGTATGGTTCATGGTCCCGGCGGCGGCGGTGGACGCGGTGATCGAAGGGCTTCGGCCTTCTCTGGAAGCGGGGGACATCCTGGTCGACGGCGGTAATTCGCACTATCAGGCGGCGATCCGCCGCGCCGGGCGGCTCGCCGAGTCCGGCATTCATTTTCTGGACTGCGGCACCAGCGGCGGGGTTTGGGGTCTGGCGCGCGGCTATTGTCTGATGATCGGCGGCGACGCGGACGCCGTGCGCCGGCTCGACCCCATCTTCGAGACCTTGGCCCCCGGTCCCGGCGATCTCGCGCGTACCGCCGGCCGTAGCGGCGGCGATGACACGGCGGAACGGGGGTATCTGCACTGTGGCCCGAGCGGGGCCGGCCATTTCGTGAAGATGGTCCACAACGGCATCGAGTATGCCCTGATGGCCGCCTACGCGGAGGGGCTGAATCTCCTCAAACATGCCGGTGTGGGGCGTGAGGACCGAACGATCGACGCGGAGACGGCGCCCCTGAGTAATCCGGAGCATTACCGGTACGACATCGATCTCCCCCGCGTCGCGGAGGTCTGGCGCCGGGGTAGTGTCATATCCTCCTGGCTCCTGGACCTCACCGCCGAGGCGTTGCGCGAGGACCCGGCGCTCGACCGGTTCGAGGGGCGGGTATCCGACTCGGGCGAGGGCCGCTGGACCTGTCTGGCGGCAATCGAGACCGGCACCCCCGCCCCCTTGCTGACGACCGCCCTCTATGAGCGTTTCAGCTCCCGGGGGGAGGCGGATTTTGCCAATCGGATGCTGGCGGCCATGCGCTACCGGTTCGGCGGCCACCAGGAAAAGCGGGACTGACGTCCCACCATGCGCCGGCAGGCGGCAGCCCGGATCAAGCCTAAGTGTTGTAGTTTTGTGATCTATGATGCTTGAATCCGCGGATTACGCAGATTCTCGCCGATGAAAAAACGCAGTAATCTGTGAAAATCGGCGTAATCCGCAGACAACCATGATAGTGAGGGAAGGTCTCTACGCCAAATCCCGGAAACCACAAATCTAAGACACCACCCCCATTTCATAACATTCCACACATCAAAACCGCTATTAGCGACTGGATACCTCCGTAGGACGGGAAAGCACAGCGCGTCCCGCCGTCAGGGACTAAGGTACTTTAATAATCCGACTTGCATTTTCACTCTTTTGGTTTATTCTCACGAAAAGATTCTATGTCCTTTCAGGTGTTCCCATGAATTTTGTCAGCGTTCGTGATTTTCGTACCGAATCCGGTGCGGTCTGGGAGAAATTAGCCCAACAGCACGAGCTGGTCGTTACCCGCAACGGCAAGCCGTTCGCGGTTCTGACCGAGACCAGCCCGACCGGCCGGCCTATGAACCGCCGGACGTCTTTCGGCGAGGTACTCGAAGCGGCCTGGGATGCCTCGGAGCAAAGGGAAACCTCCGGGATGGGCATGGAGGAAATCATCGCCGAGATCGAAGCCACCCGCCGTGACCACCGAGCTGCGACTGGTCATTGACACCAATGTGGTGGTCGCCGGGTTATTGACGCCCGGCGGACCTCCGGGCCGTCTGCTCCGAGCGTTGCGTGACCAGCAGGTACAGGCCGTAGTTTGTGAGGCCGTCATCGACGAATACACCGAGGTCCTGAACCGACCGCGGTTTCCCTTTGCAGGTCCCATTGCCTCCGGCGTCGTAACCCACTTCGTCGGGCATGGACTCTGGCTCGACAAGCTCGAACGCACGAGTATCTCCTTGGTCGACGCCAGCGATCAACCCTTCTACGACTGTGCCTACTCCGCCGCCTGCCCGCTGGTTACCGGAAACCTCCGACACTTCCCGGATACGGGACCGGTAGCCGTACTGAACCCGCGGGAGGCAGTGGAGAAGCTGCCTCGCCTCTAGCGAGGCTTTGCCTTAAGACCACGAGGCGTGACCAACCGCACCAAAGAACCACCGATTGACACGGATAAACACGGATTGTGATCTGTGTCCATCCGTGTTTATCCGTGGTTCAAAGAATTTGCGATTCCCGCTTATGATTGTTCGGTAGGCGGTTGGGTCTGATCCACTTTCAGCGGTAAACCGCGCAATTCGCCATCCTCGGTCCGGACGCTGACTCTCAGGATGCAAGGCTCATCGAATTGCATCGGGGAGAATGTCACCATAACCTGATATGGCAGGACATACGTTTTTCTTTGCTCTTCCGTCATATCCCCGGCCGGATCGGAAAGGGCCGCTAACGATTTCTCATCATAGGCGATCTCCTTCAGAGTCTCCGCGTCCTTCAAAACCCGCAGATTAAGAAAACGCAACGGCTCTTCGGCGGGCGTTACGATCTTTACGAACAGGCACAGCTTGGACAGCATGACCGGAAACGCGGGAACCAATAATTCTCCCGAATAGACCCCGATAAACGAGAGTTTTCCTCCCGTCTCGTGGCGGATATCGTCACAAAAGAGGGTCTCGACGTGGCGCGCAGTCATTTTCATTGCATCCGTCATTGCATCCGGGCGATGGCTTCCTGACGCCGGAGCGCCCGGTCCAGCGTATTCAGGTCGACGCCTAAGGCCTTGGAGAGCTTGCGGCAGGTCCCGATGGTCAGGTTCTCCGTACCTCGCTCGATACGGGCGATATGTGACTGGCTGGTTCCCAGCTCCGCGGCCAGGCGGGTTTGTGACCACCCTTTACGCAACCGCAGGGTACGCACCGTATCGCCATCCTCGTCATAGAAGGTATCGGCGATCCAGCGTCGGCCCTCTTCCAGGGCGGCACGGCGCTGGTCGTCTCGCTCCCACTCGCCCACCAATCGACGGATAGCCGTGTGTTCAGCGGGGACCTGTGGCTGAGGCACCGTATAGCCCTCGAACACAAAGACCTGACACTGGGTACGGCTAGTCGTTTCGACCGCCATACCAGGCGGACTGAAGACCTTTTCAAAGCGCTCGGTAGGCGCGGAGGATGCGACGGCTGATAGGATGGCTGGCATCATAGTTGAACTCCCGCGGCGCTACGGCCAAGACATGATAGTGCAGTTTCCCTGGTTCGAAGGCGTAGACGATGCGATAGCGAAGACCTTTGTTTTCCAGATCCCATATCTTCAAGCGCCACAAATCCCGCCCCTTTCGCCAGTGCTCCTGCCACTTGCTGACATGAAAATCCGCCGAGCGGCGAGCACCATAGTTGTGCTGGGTCAGCCGGTCCAGCAGGTCGGGATCGCCTTCCAATTGCTCCAGAAGGACCAGGATTCGACCCGCCGCCTGGGGTTCCTTCCTCCAGAGCGCCTCCAGATCGGCCTTGGCATCGTCGTGTACGAACAGGGCAATCAATATACCTACCTAGATATAATGGTCAATACCGGGACTAAATGCAAGTGGGACTGTCTTCGTCTATTGCGGTTTAGGTAGCGTTGTCATTTTGTGATCTGTGATGCTTGAATCCGCAGATTACGCAGATTCTCGCCGATGAAAAGATGCGGTAATCCGTGAAAATCGGCGTAATCTGCGGACAACCATGACGGTGAGGGGAGGTCTCTGTGCTGAACCCCGGAAACCACAAATCTAAGGCGCCACCGCGGCTCAGATATCCTTGCTCATCAGGGTTTCGATACCGACGGCCTGCATCCGTGCAATCGCTTTGTCTCCGTCGCCGGCATCGATGATGTTCATGTTCACCGGCCGGGTGGCATCGATGATTACCTTGGTGTCGAATCCCAGTGCATGGGCGTCCAGGGCGGTGAATTTTACGCATACGTCCAGGGCCAGGCCCGTAATATAGACCGTAGCGACCCCCTGTTCCTTCAGGTAATCCCCCAGCCCGGTATCCTTTTTGCGGCCGTTATCGAAGAAGCCGCTATAGCTGTCCACTTCGCGGTCTTGGCCCTTTTTGAAGACCCTTGCGGTTTTCTTCATATTCAAGCCGGGAATGAACTCGGCGCCTTTAGACCCCTGCACGCAATGAACCGGCCAGAGGATCTGGGTGATACCATTGAGCAGGATAATCTCGCCGGGATTCTTATGGTGATGCACGGCGAAGCTCTTGTGGTCCCGTGGGTGCCAATCCTGGGTAGCCACCACCAGATCGAATTTGTCCATCAGGTTATTGACCACGGGCACCACCTGATCGCCTTCCGGGACGGGTAAGGCGCCGGTCGGTGCGAAGTCGTTCTGGATATCCACCAGGATCAGGGCCTTCATTTTGCCTCCGTTTTTTCGAGTCCGGTCCGCCGGGTCAGCTCGGTTTTCAGCTCATGCAGGGATTGCTCATGACCGACCGGGTAGGCCCGTGGGTCCACCAGGCGCATCACCGGGAGCGGGAAGGATGTGATCTCTTTCTGTACCTGTTGTCGGATCTCCTGGAGCGGGGGCGGCTCGTAGACCCGCTTACCCTGGCGGTAGATGGGAATCAATAGATCCCGGTAGGGAGTATCCGGCCCGATCTTTTTCCGTCGATCAGGATTGGAAGGATCGATCAGGGTGCACCCCGCACGCATATCGGTCTTCGGATCATAGATGACATCTCCGTCATACAGGCTATCCCGGTAGTAGCGCCTTACCTGCTGAATTCCGGGGGTCGTCGCCTTTGCCGATTGCTCTGAAACCTTGATCTTGTATTCCCAGTCCTGGCCGGGGGATCGGACGGCGGCAAGCTTATAGACGCCATCCAGGGCCGGTTGATCGAAGGCGGTGACCAGTCGGGTACCCACCCCCCAGATGTCGATTGCGGCCTGCCGGGCCTTTAAGTCCCGGATGCTGGTTTCGTCCAGATCGTTGCTGGCCACGATGCGCGCATCCGCGAATCCGTTGTTGTCCAACAATTCCCGGGCCTTTTTGCTCAAGTCCGCCAAATCGCCCGAATCCAATCGGATTCCCGCTAATTTGTATCCCTTTGTCGCCAGCTCCTTGCCGATTTGGATGGCCTTTCCGACGCCGGCGATGGTGGAATAGGTATCGACCAACAGGACGCAATTATTGGGCATCACCTGGGAATAGGTACGAAAGGCCTGAGTTTCATCGGCGAATGCCATCACCCAGCTATGGGCGATGGTGCCCCGGACCGGAATGCCGAAGCGTTTTCCCGCCAGGACATTGGAGGTGGCGTCACAGCCCCCGATATAGGCCGCCCGGCTTGCCGTCAGGGCGCCATCGACCCCCTGGGCCCGGCGCAGACCGAACTCGAGCACGGAATCCCCTGCCGCGGCCCGACAGATGCGGGCGGCCTTGGTTGCGATCAGCGATGGAAAGTTCATCAGGTTCAGCAGGGGCGTTTCCAATAGCTGGCATTGGATGATGGGGCCCTGGACGCGGATCATGGGCTCCAGGGGAAAGACGATCGTCCCTTCCGGGATCGCATCGAGGTTGCAGGCGAATGCCAGCTTGCCGAGGTAAGCCAAGAAATCCGGCTCGAAAAGAGGGTTGTCGTCGTTTCCCTTCAGTGTTTCCAGATAGGCCAGCTCTTCCGGCTCGAAGCGCAGGGCGTCGATGTAACGGATGACGTTTTCCAATCCACAGGAAAGGGTGTGATTTCCGCCGAAAGGCGCCCGGCGAAAGAAGAGATGAAAGACGCCTTCGTGATCCGCCAGGCCGGATTTCCAGAACCCGTAGGCCATGGTCAACTGGTAAAGATCGGTCAGCAGCGAATCGGAGGCATCATGCAGGGAGGTGTTCATCGTAATGAAGGGGGGGGTGAGTGGGTGTTCTTATGGGGAACTTGAAAAATTTTCCCGGCAATTTTCCAAGGTGCCTTTATCCCGCCGTCAAAGGGTACGGAATAACCAATGGGACCGGATCAGGCACTGGCTGCCGAGCCAAGCGATGGGTCGCGAGCGTTCCGGTGGTGATGACCAGCTGTTCGTGGTGGCACTCCCCGTGGCTTGCGCGAACGGGAAGACCGTGGCGTGACCCTTACTCCGTGGTTCGGAAAATTGATGCGGTTCGCTTCGCTCACCACATCCTACGGGAATTATCTGCAATAGAAAGCGGAATGGAGTACTGGCACACGAACCCTATGGGTTATGAACCGGCCGGTCATGAATGCGGTTCGTCGCGCTCGCCCGGCTCCGGGACCGGGGCTATTTCACAATGACATGGAACCCTTCCAGTCCCAGGGAGGCGAGCTGGCGGGAGAGGTGGTTCGCGCTCTTGCGGGAGTTGAACGGCCCCACCTGCACCTTGTGCCAGGATGCCTTGGTATCGCTTACCATGCGCACCTCGACCGGCTGCTCGGCGATATGCTTTGCCAAGCGGCGGCGCAGGTGTTCGGCATTCGTGCGGTTGCCGAAGGCCCCTACCTGCAGGTACACCGCGGGCCGGGGCGCAGGCCCGGACCTTTTGGCCGCAACCCTCTCGATTCGCGGGGCCGGTTTTTTCGCGACCTGAGTTTTTTCGGCCGCCACGGCCTTTTTACGTACCCGGGTCTTTCTCTTGCGTGCCTTGTCCGCGGAAGCGAGGGCGCTATGCCGCCGGCCGGATTTCGGGCGACGGGGGTCGATGGCCCGGACCTCTACCAGCGCCGTCCCTCTGGTCGCCATTCCCAGCTTGCGGGCCGCCGCGTAGGACAGATCGATGATCCGCCTGCCATGGAAGGGCCCGCGGTCGTTGACTCTCACCACCACGCTACGTCTGTTCGCCAGAAGGGTCACCCGGACATAGGTCGGTAGCGGCAGGGCCTTGTGGGCCGCGGTCATGGCGTACATGTTGTAGCGTTCGCCGTTGCTGGTCTTGCGGCCGTGGAACTTTTTCCCGTACCAGGAGGCCATGCCCCGCTCTACGTAGCCCTTGCTGCTGGCCTTGGTGTAATAACGCTTGCCGAAGACGACATAGGATTTCGGGTTGCCGTATTTGCTGCGGGGCTCGACCTTGGGCTTCGCATCCGCGATTTCGGACGGTTTCGGGGGATCGCTCGACGTCGTCTTGTCCCCGGTGCCGGCGCAGCCGGACAGCAATCCCAGCAGGAGGAGCAGACCTACGGCGCCCCCGGACCTGAAAAACCGCTTTTGCCACCGATCCTTTTGCCTCACATCTATATCCCCTTGTCGAGAAACGATCCGCTCAGAGGGACCTTTTGTGCCTGCCCGGAGACACTCGTGTCGATTCTTGGTTCTTCGTGGTTCCTGTTTCCGGTATCGGCGCGCGGTTTCAGTTGTCGTTTTCCGCCTGGTAGGCCGTTTGGAGCGCGCGGCTGAGCTGATAGACGGCCATGGCATAGAGGTTACTGTGGTTGTAACGGGTGATCACGTAGAAGTTTTCGAGCCCCAGCCAATACTCGGGCTCCGGGGCCTCGAGGCGGATCAGGGTCGCCCGCGTCGCTTTGGGCAGGCGCTCATTGACAACGACCCCCGCCGCCGCCAGCCGGTCCAGGCGGATTGCGGGCTTGACCGGTTTTTTTCCCGCCGGCGTAATGCCCTGTGGCGCTCCACCCGTGAGCCTGGCGGCGAGGGCCACCGGCTCTCCGGGCCGCCAGCCGTGTCGCGCGAGGTAGTTGCCCACGCTGCCGATCGCGTCCGCCGTGCTCTCCTGGAGGTTCCGCTGGCCGTCGCCGTCGAAATCCACGGCGTAGGCGCGATAGCTCGAAGGAATGAATTGAGGCAGGCCGACGGCGCCGGCATAAGAACCCTTCAGCGCCAAGGCGTCGATGGATTCCTCCCGGACCAGGAGCAGGAATTCCTCGAGCTCCTTGCGAAAGAAATCCGCGCGTTTGGGATAGGAAAAACCCAGGGTGCTGAGGGCGTCGATCACCCGATGTCGGCCCAGATTGCCGCCATAGTTGGTCTCGATGCCGATGATGGCGGTGACGATCCGGGGCGGTACGCCGTAGACCGCCTGGGCGCGTTCGAGGAGCTCGCGGTTCTGCCGCCAGAAGGCGACGCCGCCGCGGATCCGCTTGGCGGTGAGGAAGATCGGCCGGTACTTATACCAAGGCTTGGCCTCATAAGGACGGCGAATGGCCCTCATGACCTCCCGGCTGTAATCGGCCTGCCCCAGGAGGGCCGTCAGCTCGCTCCGGTCGAAGCCATGCTTGCGGACCATCTCGGGCGTGAAGCGTTCGATGCCCGCGCGATAGCTCGCCGGCTCCGCCGCCGCGGTCGACAACACCATGGCCGCAAGCAGCCCGCACCACCAGGGGATCGATCGCATCAGCAAGTCCTGGGAATCTTCCCGGCACATGAAACAGGATTGGCGCTTCGGATTCGCTGGGACGGATGATACGAGACCCTTTAGGGGAGAAGCAATTTTCTGTGCGTGTGGATAGACATCAGGATGCCGAAGCCGGCCATGATAGTCACCAGGGAGGTGCCGCCGTAGCTCACCAGGGGCAGGGGGATGCCCACGACCGGCAGGAGTCCGGTGACCATCCCCGTGTTGACGAACAGATAGAGAGCAAATACCAGGATGAGCCCGCCGCCGAGCAATCGCCCGTAAGTATCCTGGGCCTGGGTGGCGATGTAGAGTCCGCGCCCGATGATAAAGAGATAGATCGCCAGCAGCGCCAGACCGCCGATCAGCCCGAATTCCTCCCCGACGACCGCGAAGATAAAGTCCGTCGAGCGCTCGGGCAGGAATTCCAGATGGGATTGGGTGCCGTTGAGCCAGCCTTTGCCCTGGATACCGCCGGAACCGATGGCGATCTTGGATTGGATGATGTGGTAGCCGGCGCCTAAGGGGTCGCTCTCCGGGTTGAGAAAGGTGTGTACCCGCTGCAGCTGGTAGGGTCGCATGGAATACCAGATAAGGGGGGCGAGTATCCCCGTGCCCGCCGCCAGCAGGGCGATCAACCGCCACCGCAGCCCGGCCAGGAAAACCACCATGGTGCCGGCGCCGGCCACCAGCAACGCCGTGCCCAAGTCCGGCTGACGGGCGATCAGGAGCACCGGAACGCCGGTCAGAACCATCGCCCCCGCAATCCGCCATCCGGTGGGCGGCAAGGGCTGCTCGGCGAGATAGCGGGCCAGCATCATGGGGACCGCGATTTTGAGCAGCTCCGAGGGTTGGAAGCGCACGACCCCCAGATCCAGCCAACGCTGGGCGCCCTTGCCGGTCTCCCCCACTGCCAGGACCCCCAGCAGCATCACGAGCCCCAGGCCGAACAGGGGCAGCGACCAGCGTTGCAGCGCCCAGGGCGGTATCCGGGCAACGGCGACCATGACCAGGCAGGCGGTTGCGAGTCGGATCAGCTGCCGGCCGAGCTTGTGCGGATCCTGATCGGTGGCGCTGTAGAGAATCAGGAGTCCGAAGCCGCACAGCAGCAGCAAGGCGATCACCAGGGGCAGGTCCAGGTGCACCCGCGCCAGGAGACCGACCCGCATGGCCTGCGGAACGCTGCCGACACGCGCGGGAAAGGTCTTATCGGTCATCCGCACCCTGCCTCGGGGTAGTGCGTGAATCCTGCGTGATGTTCAAGGTTTTTTCTCACACCAAGCCGCCAAGACACGAAGAATTCTGCCGTGGTCTCGGACGGCTCTTGGCGTTGCCGGTACCACCGCACCGTCATTCCGGGGGGGGGCCCCGGAATCCAGCGGCCAGGGACGGAGACCCGAGGCCTCCCATCGAGAGCCGTGTGGTTTCTCTCGTTCCCATGCTCCGGTGGGCAGGAACGCAATCGGGCCGCTCCAGCGGCCAGGATTTCAAGACGCTGGAGCGTCCGGAATTGCTCCCACGCTGGAGAGACTGTGAAAGTATTCTTGGATTTTCAGAGCGTCAGGGACAAGGAAACATAATTTCCCCGATTTATCCGGGAGTCTTTCTCTCCAGTCCCACCTGATGCGCAATTCATCGTGGAATACAGAAACTTCATCCCACCGCTTCCGGGGAAAACGAATACTTTCACAGTCTCTGGAGCGTGGGAGCCAGAGATCCCGCCAGAGCATTCCCGACACGCGGCGACCACCTGGCCGCCGCGTGTGCCGGCGCCTAATCCAGGGCGCGCAACGCATCGGCGAACCGGGATACCGTATCCTCCGCGCCGGTCGGGTGGATTACCCGCAAATCCTCCTTGACGGCTACGCCCACCCTGGCCTGGGTGGTTTGCGCGTTGAATAGCCGCTCGATCTCACCGTAGGCCGCCAGCCCGATCAGCAGGGCATCCCGGATGCGAACGATAGTCTCATCGTTGAGAGTGCGTGTAGAATTAGCGTCAGCCATGGCCGAACCTCCCTCTAGGTTGGGTTGTGGTCAGGACCTCGGTGCGGTGTCCGCCGTACCGGGGTCCGTCTCTTTTGGGAGATAAGCTCTCCCTTGTTTAACCTCCTAACTCGAACAAAGGTCAGGAGAAATTATAGCGGAACTCGACTCTTTATTGTATGCTTCTCGCCAAGTATTTGGAGTACATCATGCCAATAGATCCACAAGGTCAGAAAAGACCAGCCGACTCGATCGGCAACACCGTAAAAACCATGCAAATCGCAGCCGGCAAAGCAAAAGAGGAAATCGTTGACGACGGGAAAGACCCCGCCGCAAAAGAGTTAGGAAAAAAAGGCGGGAAAGCGCGTGCCGAAAAACTGACGCCAGAGCGGCGTAGCGAGATCGCAAGGAAAGCGGCCAAGGCCCGTTGGGTCAAGCGCCAAAATAACTAGGATTCCTTGAGGGATCTGCATCTTTAACAATCGCAAATTCTTTGAACCACGGATGTACACGGATAAACACCGATTGTGATCTGTGTTTATCCGTGTCAATCGGTGGTTCTTTGGTGCGGTTGGTCACGCCTCGTCGGTCTTAAGGCAAAGCCTCCCTAGGCAACTGTTGGTATGGAGTCATTAACCGTATCGAAGTGAAGCCATTGGTTCCCCCTCTCCCTGCCACCCCTCTCCCGCCAGGGGCGAGGGGCTTTAGGGGACGTTCTCAATTCTCACACAAAGACACCAAGCCACAAAGGGATCGTGGGTCATGGGTAAGGCGCCGGTTGG
>JAIZWN010000675.1 GCA_020443945.1 Candidatus Thiosymbion ectosymbiont of Robbea hypermnestra
GAGCGCAGGAATAGCTACCCCTATTGCAAGCTCGCGCAACGAAGCGGATGGTCGCTTCTCGTCGCGTCCGAAGGGAGTCCCCTAACCGCGCCAAGGCCAGGCGTGGCGTTGCTCTCTTGCTTGGTGCTCTCCTCTCGCCTGGGCGCGGTTGGGGGGCTTAAGAGGGTGAAAAATAAGGTGAAATGGGGTACTAGTGGTACGCTGGGCATGCATCCGTTCCGGCTGGAGGTGGACGGCATGGGCCAGATTGCCTTGCCCTACTGCCGGTTCAGGCGAAGCAGGGGAATTCTACGGTGGGATTGCCGGCGTCCCGTCGGCAGATCGAAAATAACCTTCTGGCCGATTTTATCTTCTCGACGGCGCTTCGCGCCGATGCCGACGGGACGTCGGCGGTCCCAGTGGTCCCAGTGCTTGGTCACCGGCCACTGAAAACCTGCCGTATCGATTGCAGCGGAGTACCAGACCCATGGCACCGACCAAGGCGCGAAAATCGCAGGCCACCGGACCGGCGGTTTTTGTCTGGGAGGGCCTGGATCCCAGTGGCGCACGCATCAAGGGCGAGACCCGGGCGGCGACCTTCGCCCTGGTACGGGCGGAGCTGCGCCGCCGGGATGTGCATCTCCTCCGAATCAGGAAAAAGCCGCCGCCCTGGTTCGGCGGCATTCGCAACAAGGTCCGCAGCGCCGATATCGCCGTTTTCAGCCGTCAGTTGGCAACCCTGATCTCCGCGGGGGTCCCGCTGGCCCAGGCGTTCGACATCATCGGCCGCGGTCACGACAACCCAGGCATGCAGGACCTGGTGCTGGCGGCCAAGGCCGATATCGAGAGCGGAACCTCCCTGACCGCGGCATTACGCAAGCATCCCCGGCACTTCGACGACCTCATCTGCAATCTGATCGCCGCGGGCGAGCAGGCCGGGGTGCTCGACCTACTCCTGACTAAGATCGCCGCCTACCAGGAAAAGACCGAGTCGCTCAAGGGCAAGCTCAGGAAGGCCCTGGTGTATCCTCTGGCCGTCATGCTGGTGGCGCTCGTCATCACGGCCGTTATCATGCTGTTCGTGATTCCCCAGTTCGAGGCCCTGTTCGCGAGCTTTGGAGCGGATCTGCCCGTCTTCACGCGACTGGTGATCGCGCTTTCGGACTTCACGCGCCAATGGTGGTGGGGCATTCTGGGAGGCCTGCTGGCGTTATACTTCCTCATCAGGTTCCTCTGGAAACGCGCGCCCGGATTCCGGGATACCCTCCAGCGTATCGGTCTCGGACTCCCCCTCGTCGGCCCCATCCTGCGCAAGGCGGCCATCGCCCGCTTCGCCCGGACCCTGTCGACCACCTTCGCCGCCGGCGTACCCCTGGTCGAGGCCCTGGACTCGGTCGCCGGGGTGATGGGTAACCGCGTCTACGCCCAGGCGGTGCGGCAAATGCGCGAAGAGGTAGCCACCGGCCAGGCCCTGCAGCTCGCCATGCACCGGCGCAACCTGTTTCCCCCCATGGTCGTGCAGATGACCGCCATCGGCGAGGAATCCGGGGTCCTGGAAGACATGCTGGCCAAGGTGGCGGATTTCTACGAAGAAGAGGTCGAAAACGCGGTGGACGGCCTCAGCAGCCTGCTGGAGCCCATGATTATGCTCGTCATCGGCTCCCTGGTGGGCGGACTCGTGATCGCCATGTACCTCCCCATCTTCAAGCTGGCCGCGGTGGTCTGAGAGGCTGTCTAGAAACTCAAGCCATGCCGCGCGGTCCAGATTAGCCCCGGTCCTGCCAGGTTGGCTACGGCCCAAAGCCCCTCGCCCCTGGCGGGAGAGGGATGGCAGGGAGAGGGGGAATCAATGGCTTCACTTCGATCCGGTTAAGGACTCCATACCAAGCAAAATCAATGGGTTAGTTTTTAGATAGCCTCTGAAGGCCGTCGAGAGAGCTGACGACCCGGTTCATGGTCGGGCGCCTCCGGGGCCGAAAATCAGGGTAAGGTGTCCTGGTAACTGTTGAATGGTAAACCCTTCTCATACGCAAAATGTCATGAAACGAGATATCCGGGTGGCGGGAACACAATGACCGCCAGCCTCACAGCCTGGGAATTCCGCGACCCCTTATTCCTACTCGCCGGGTTGGCGGCGCCCCTGGTCTATTTCCTGGCCAATCGGCTTCCGGCGCGGATCACCTATGCCAGCCTGGCGCTGCCGGATCGCGCTCCGGCGGCGTTGCGCGTGCGTCTGGCGCCGCTGCCGGCCGGGCTCCTGGCCCTGGCGACCCTGGCCTTGGCCATCGCCCTGGCCGGCCCGCGCACGGGGGACGAGACCACCGAGATCCAACGGGAAGGCATCGCCATCGTCATGGCCCTGGACCGCTCGGGCTCCATGGATGCCCGGGATTTCGTCGCCGCGGACTACAGCGTCAGCCGCTTGCAGGCCCTGAAGGGGATCTTCCGGGAATTCGTCTCGGGCGGCGAGGCGGGTCCGGGCCGGCCGGACGACCTGATCGGACTGGTGGTCTTTGGGACCTATGCCGACGGCGTCTGCCCCCTCACCCTGGACCACGGCAACCTGTTGCACATCCTGGACCGGATCGAGGTGGCGCGCGAGCGCTCGGAGTCGGCGACCGCCGTCGGCGAGGGTCTGGGGCTGGCGGTCGAGCGCCTGCTCGATGCCGAGGCCCGCTCGCGGGTCGTCATTCTGCTCACCGACGGCGTCAACAACGCCGGCGAGCTCGATCCCCTGCAGGCCGCGGAGCTGGCCGCCGAGCACGGCATCAAGGTCTACACCATCGGCGCCGGCGGCAACGGCTATGCCCCGGTGCCCGTGACCGGATCGGACGGCCGCCAATATCTGCGGCGCGCCCTCGTCGAGATGGACGAGAAAACCCTGCGGGAGATCGCCCGACGGACCGGGGGGGCCTACTTCCACGCCCAGGATGCTAAAGGACTGACCGAGACCTACCGGGCCATCGACCGCCTGGAGCGCACCAAAATCACCGAGAGCCGCTACCTGCGCTATCGCGAACACTACGCCGGCTTCGCCCTCGCCGCCCTGGTCCTGATCGCCCTGGCGGGCCTGACCGCGGGAACCCTGCTGCGGAGATTGCCGTGAGCGGGCTCCACTTCGCCGCAACCCACTGGCTCCACCTTCTGTGGGCCCTGGCGGCCCTGCTCGCGGTACTCGCCTGGCTCGAATACCGCGGCACGGGGGATCTGGACCGCTTCATCGCCCCCCCTCTGCAACCACGGCTGGTACTGCGCACCACACCCCTGCGTCGCGCCCTGCGCCTGGCCCTGCTCGGGCTGTGCGGGCTCTTTCTGATCCTGGCCCTGATGCGACCCCAGTGGGGAACCCAGCTCGTCACCCGGCCCCAGGTGGGGGCAAGGATCATGGTCTGCCTGGATGTCTCCCGCTCCATGCTGGCCGAGGACGTAGTCCCCAACCGGCTCGAACGGGCCAAGGCCGAGCTCCGGGACCTGCTGGGCTATCTCGACGGGGACCAGGTAGGACTCATCGCCTTCGCCGGTCGCGCCACCGTGCTGGTGCCCCTGACCCCGGACTTCGGCTTCCTGCGCCTGGTGCTCGACGAGACCGGCCCCCACAGCGTGACCCGCGGCGGCACCCGGCTCGAAGAGCCCATCCGCAAGGCCCTGGCCGGCTTTCGGGACCGGGGCGGCGCCGGCGAGGTAGCCCGCTCCATCCTCCTGATTACCGACGGCGAAGACCACGACTCCTTCCCCCTGGAGGCCGCCAAATTGGCCGCCGAGCGGGGCGTGCGCATCATCGCCATCGGCTTCGGCGACGAGGCCGGAAGCGAGCTTCTGGTCACCGACCCCCGCACCGGCGCCCGCGCACTAGTGCGCGACGCCGACGGCAAGCCGGTGCGCTCCCGCCTGGATGGCGACCTGCTGCGGGAAATGGCCCTGCTCACCGCGGGCGCCTACATCCCCGCCGGGACCGGGGCCATCGACCTGGAATCCATCTACGAGCGCCACATCGCGGGCCTGACCCGAGGGCGCCTCGATGGCGGTGGCTACCGGATACGCAACGACATCTTCCAGTGGCCCCTGCTCCTTGCTCTGCTCTGCCTGCTCGCCGCCGTCGCCACCCCCACGGTCGGCGCCGCAGGCAAAACCCTGAACGGAACCACGAATGAACACGCCTAGCAAGGCTTTGCCTTAAGACCACGAGGCGTGACCAACCGCACCGAAGAACCACCGAGGCAGACACGGATAAACACGGATTGT
>JAIZWN010000676.1 GCA_020443945.1 Candidatus Thiosymbion ectosymbiont of Robbea hypermnestra
AATCTGTAGGATGGGGCGCGAGACCACGCTAGGCTTTGCCTGTCCTATCATCCTATAGATCACAGCACTACCCAATTCCGATCTTCTCGTCGGGTACCGGATCAACATCCGAAACCAGACAGACCAGGTTATTCCGTAGGTCCGGCGCGTGCTCAAGTAAATATTCGACTAATGGTCCATTGCCGTACAAGGCCAATCCATTTAGTTCACCCAAATATTTACCGAGCACTTCCAGGCAACCCAGGTCTTCCGCGCCCTCATCGAAAGCAAAACATTGGTGAGCACTGAACGCTACCCGGACTCCCGGAACATCAAGTTTTCGGTAATCACCAAAAAAGAATTTAGTTTTTTGGCTACTAAGACCTAATTTCAGGATCACTGCTTCATCGTCTTTGTCCATTATAGCCTCCATTATCTAAGGTGCCAGTTGTTTCAGATGCACGGGGTCATCCGGTTATCGCATCAATGGCACCAATCATAGCCTGGCAATCCCATTGCACAACCATATCGCTCATCTCTCGCACTTCCGGGAGAACATCTGTCTGCTTAAAGGTAGGAACCGCAAATACCGGTTTGCTATGTTTACGCGCCATTTCAATCTCGAGATCCACCCATTTACGTGAACTCTTGGTTTCATAAACACCGTTCAACAGAATCACTCCGGCAACAGGGACAATCTGGGATTCCAGACAATTCCGAATAAATCTCATGCCAATCTCAGTATTCGTATCCATTGCAGGGTCGTGCCAGGGCACACTAAAATTTCTCCACTTCAATGTCTCGCAGGCATCCAGCATATCTCCCATACGTGTCCATTCATCGTGGAAACGCCAGGCATGGGTTATAAAGATGTCATAGAGTTTATTTGTCATTTCAACTTTCCCCTCAGGTTCTCTCGGTTTCCTTCATCCGCATCGGAACGGGAAAATCTGGCTGTATTTTGCAACGGGCTTATACCGGTGGTGAGATGCCGATCATTTTTCTTTTGCACAAAGCGCATAAAGTGGTCGCATCCTCTATGTTTCCTCGAGCCGGTCCGGATATGTCGATTGATAAGAGAACAGGATTTGAATACATTATACTACCCGACTTTCCTCGACAATCCTTTCCGCAAAGGCAAACGAGCTGGTAAACGCCGGGGATATGGCGTTTAATACATGGAGTGAGTTGTCGGTCTTTTCGAGAATATAATCCATTTTTAATTTTCCCGTTTTTATATTCACCAGTTGCGGACGTATGCCCGCCTTTGGTGTCGATACCATGTCCTCGGAGTTCAGTGACGGCAATAATTCACGCGCCGCAAACAGGAAGTTTCGCTTTCGGTATTTTGCCATCTCCCTATGGGCCATTTTTCTGAAATGATTTTTATTTCGCAGATACATGTTTGTAAGCCGCACGCCAATCCCGATGGCCTCGCTTGCTTTTATGCCCTTTATCTTCCCATAGTTTTCGCGCCCGAGGGCAGGTATGGCGGTGGGACCGACGTAGACATCCCCGCTGATAACGCGGGTGAGGTGCACGCCTAAAAACGGAAGCGATACATCGGGCACCGGATAGATATTGGCCCTGATCTTGGGAGTGGCTGTCTCATTGAGCTTCCAGTAGATACCCTTGAAGGGAACCAGGGCATAGTCCTTCGCCAGCCCGAAGATTCCGGCGATCCTATCGGCATAGGCCCCGGCACAGTTGTAGAGGAAATCAAAACGAACAGCGCCCCGTGTGGTTTCGATTTCGTTCTTTTGGGTTCGTCTCAGTACCTTGGTGTGAAACAGGAAGGTTACGCCTTGCTGCTCGAGTTTTTCCCGTAGCCGCTTTACTACCGCCAGACTATCGATCACCGTCGTGGTAGGGCAATAGATGGCGGCAGGACCCTTGGCGGCAAAGGGCTCGATTTCGCTCAGCTGTTGCTGGTCGATACGCTCGGCGGGAATCCTGTTCTCTTTTGCGTTGTCGAGCAATTTCTCGATGGTGGGTAGTTGTTCTTCGGCGGTAGCCAGGATCAATTTTCCGCATTGGGAATAGGGTATCTTTTCCTCCTTCGCAAACTCGATCATGCGTCTGCCGCCCTCGGCGCACACACGCGCCTTGAGGGTATCGCTGCTGTAATAGATGCCGCTGTGCAACACCCCACTGTTGCGGCCACTGGCGTGCATGCCCGGCATCGCCTCTTTATCCAGGATGGCGATGTGGGCACGGGGGTGGTGGTGCCGCAACTCGCTCGCCACCGTGAGGCCGACGATACCGGCCCCGACGATGACAAAATCATATGACGATGCGACCATCGAGACAGCCTCAAACATTCCCGTAACGTGTGTTGCGGATCATGGTGTAGCCCTTGATCAGCTCACCGATGCCGCGATGCAGTGAGAATTCCGGCTTGAAACCGGTTGCCTCAATCTTATCGTTGGAGACGATGTAATTGCGTTGATCCGGATCTTTACCCACCTGCTCGTCGATGAAGATGAACTCGGGCAGCTGTTCCTGGATATGTTCACAGAGCTCTTTTTTGGAGACATTGGCGTCGGAAAGGCCGACATTGTAGATCTCGCCCTTCATTGTGTCGTAGTTGTTCAACGCATGTTGAAAGACGCGGGAGACATCGCGCACGTGGATGTAGTTGCGCTTGAAATGGCTTTCGAAGAGCACGACGAAGCGATCATAAACCGCACGGTAGGTAAAGTCATTGACCAGCAGGTCGATACGCATACGGGGTGACATACCGAATACCGTAGCCAGGCGAAAGCTGATGGCGTTGGGGTGATCCATCAGTCGTTTCTCGATTTCCACCTTTTCGATGGCGTATTGGGAGATCGGATGCAGGGGGGACTCTTCGTTGCAGTAGTTATTTTCATCTCCGGTGCCATAGGCGCTGTTGGTGGTGGGCATGAATACGATCTGATCCCGCGAGAGGAGCCCGAGCATCAGGGTAATGGCGTCGTGGTTGATGGTTGTGGCGCCGACGGGATCGAGACCGCATAAGGGGGCGCCCACCAGCGCCGCGAGGGGAATGATAACATCGGCCCTCTGCATGAGAGAGGCCATGGTTTTTTCGACTCGGATATCCCCTTTGACCACCGAGAAGTCGGGATGATAGGCACAGTGGTTCAGACTGGTTTGTCTGAACATGAAATTGTCGAGCACCGTCACCCGATGACCCGCGGCAAGCAGGTCCGGCACCATAATGGAACCGAGATACCCGGCACCGCCGGTCACGAGGATGTTGTATGACATCGATTTCTCCTGAGCGTTCGGCTTTCAAGATTGAAAAATTGTTTGTTCCACGCATTCGCAGAGGGTGTGGGCCAGGACCACGTGAACCTCCTGGATCGTACTCGTCACGGTGCCTGGCGCTATGATGCAGTAGTCCACTTTCTGTTTTGCCCGGCCACCGTCGTGTCCGGTAAATACGATGGTTGGTATCCGTCTCTCACGGCAGGCGTCGAATGCCTCGAGGATATTTACCGATTGCCCGGAGGTAGTGATACCGAGAAAGACATCTTTCCCGGTCATTTTCCCGATAACCTGGCGCGCAAAAACCTGTTCATAGCCGTAGTCGTTCCCGACCGCTGTCAGGATGGAGCTATTCACGGTGAGGGCTTCGGCAGGGAGAGGGGCACGGTCCCTTGCCAGCTTGCCGACGAATTCCGCCGCGAGGTGTTGGGCATCCGCGGCGGATCCTCCATTTCCCGCGATATAGAGCCTGCCACCCTGTCGGTAACGCTCGATAACCACCGCCACCGCTTGTTCGAAAACACGGGTTTGTGTTTCGTCCTTCAGGAATCGTTGTTTGGCCTCGATGGATTCCTGAAGGTTTTTGCGAAGTATTGCAGATGGCCGCATATGTCCTCTCGCTACTGTTCACTACTGTGTCAGCATTTCGACTGCCAGAAGATAATCCTCGGGGATACCGATATCGATAAAGCGGCCGGACTGCTCTATACCGTAAAGCCCACGCCCTCGATTCAGGAGGAAGGGCAGCAGGTCGTTTTCAAGGGAGTATTTCTTATCCGCCTTCTTTGGGAGGCCGTGCAGTACCGACGGCTCCACCAAGTAAGCGCCGCCGTTTGCCAATCTGCCAGGTTGCCCGGTGTCCGACCGGAGCCTATGGATGCGGCCGTCATCCGCAACCTCCAGCCCCATATAGCGCCCGATCTCGATATAGCGCCCGATCTCGCTGGCTCGAAACAGGACGAAGGTCCATTCCGATGCGCGTTCGACGTGAAAGTGCGCGAGCTGTTTCAGGTCGACCTCGAAAAAGGTATCGCCATTGAGCACCAGAAAGGGTTCCGTAAGGCCCTCCGCGGCGAGCAGTAATCCCCCCCCCGTACCAAGCGGTGTCTGTTCCACCACGTAGTCGACCGGTATGCCCCGATAGGTAGACCCGAAGTGATCGATTACGGTCCGGTGTCGATAGCCCAGGGATAAGATGAATCGATCAATGCCCTGTTCGCACCAGTAGTCCATTTGGTATTCGAGAAAGGGGCGACCATCGATGGGGGCCATGGGTTTCGGCAGATCGGGTACGGCGCTACGCAGCCGCGTACCCAGCCCCCCGGCCAGGATAATGGCTGTTGTCATTGGCCGCTGGCACCCCATTTCAGAATATTTTGCATATGAAAGCCACTACCCGCGACTGGATACCCCCAGTGGGATGGGCAGTGAGCGGAGTGAACCGCATCGACTGCGTGTCGGTTCACTGATGCAGTTCGTTTCACTGGTCCCGCATCCTACGCGAGTTATCCGCAAGATAAGGGGGAACGAGGTACTAGTCGGCGGCGTTCAGAATGGCGCAGATCGCATCGACCTCCTCGTCACGGAGGTCAGGAAAGTTGCCGATATAAAAGCCGTAGAAGTGGATGTGCTCGGTTTCCGGGAATTTACGATAATACCCTTCCGGTACAATCCCTTTGAGGTAAGGTTGACGCAACTGATTGCCTCCCCCCGCGCTGCCGCGCCGAAATTCGATGCCATGTTCACGCATCCTGTCCATCAACCGTTGCACAAAGGCCCCGTCCGGTTTTCTCAGTACGAGATTGAAGGCGTAATTGCTTGAACCTTCGAGCTTGAAATCGGTACGGTATTTCTCGGGATCCAGCTGCCTCAGAAATCTGTGGAGGTTTTCCGTGCGGCGTGCAATGTTGGCATCCAGCCTTTTCAGCTGGGTATGCCCCATGATTCCGCCGATTTCAGTATTACGCATGTTGTAGGCGGGATAGGCAAAGATGAATTCCGGATTGAGCTCCGGGTTGTCGGTTCGGTAGCGATCACGAAGGTCCGGATGATCGGATTCACGCACCATCCCGTGTGAACGCAGCATGCGCACCTGCTGATAGACCTCTTCATCATCGGTGCAGACCATGCCGCCCTCTATGGTGCTCATATGGTGGGCATAGTAGAAGGAGAAATTGGAGATCCAGCCGAAAGTACCCGCTTTCCGGCCGTTGTGGGTTGTACCGTGGGATTCGCAAACATCTTCGATCAGCGGAACCCCGCGCCGCTCCAGCTCATCGATGAGTTGATCCGTCAGGCCATCGAATCCCTGAACATGGGTAAGAAAGACCGCGCGGGTCTTCTCGTTGAGCTTGCCGATTACCTGCCTGGTATCCATCGCCAGGGTGCGGGGGTCGATATCCACGAATACGGGGGTAAAGCCATTCTGAAGCACGGATGAGATATCCGAGATCCAGGTCAGTGGCGGAACAATCACCTCGCCTCCCTCCGGGTGGCGAATCTTCAGAATCGCCATGGTGAGGAGATTGGAAGAGGCACCGGAGTTCAGAAAAACGCTGTATCCGACACCCAACCACCGTGACCATTCCGCCTCAAAGGCGCGAACATTCGCGCCATTGGTCAGCATCGGATCATCCCGCCTCAGGTACTCGATAACCGCGTCCAGATCTTCACGGTGGATATTGTTGCGCATTAATGGAAATTTCATGAATACTCCAGCTCAATCAGGTAGGGATTCACTAAAGCTACGCACACGATTCAATACGGATTGGGTGCCGATCCCAACCTTTTCGTGCAGCTCCGCACGCGAGCCGAGCTCGAAGCGGTAAGCCGGCTCGACGCCCAGGTTCAATACCCTGGATTGCAGATTCCGCCGTGCGATGAACTCGAACAGCATCGAGTCGAGTCCGCCGCGCCCCCGGAAACCTTCCTCCAGCGTTACCACACCGATATAAGGCATCAATGCCGACGCAAGCCGCTCCACCGCATAGTCCGTCAGGTTGAAGAGGTCGATCACCCCGACCTCCTCGCCCTTTTCGGCAAGCCGCTCGGCTACATCGAGTGCGGTATGCAACATATAACCCGTCGCAACCAGACACATGCGATTGCCTTTCTTATGAACATGAAACCCCGCTTCCATATCAGGGGCTTTCCGTTCGTAGATCACGGGAAGCGCCTGGGCGTCGAAACGCAAATATTTGGGACCCCGGTTGCCGACGCAATGATGAAACAGATGTTGCGCGGTGACATGATCCGCCGGGGACAGGAGCCGGAAATTGGGCAGCGCCCGCATCAGGGTGATGTCCTCATAGCATTGATGCGTCGGCCCGGAAAGGGCATAACTGTATCCGGCGCCCACCCCGACCAGGTTGACATTCATGGGACGCACTTCGGAGAGTAGCGCAAGGCTTACCCGGGCCTGCTCATAGCAGCGCATGGTAATGAAAGGGGCGATCGCATAGGCAAATACGGTATAACCTTCCAGCGCCAAACCGGCGGAGATGTTGATCAGATTCTGCTCCGCGATACCTACATTGACGAATCGGTCTGGAAAATCCGCGCGGATTTTATCGAGCACGGGTGAACCAAAGTCGGCGGTGACAAAGAAGATTCCCCGGTCATCCGCCATCGCCTCCCAGACCTGCTCCAGAAAGGCGTCCCGCATGGCCCGCGGTTGGAGGCTCATGATTTCGTCTCCAATAGTGCATCGATCAATTCCGGTTTCGGATTGATGATGTGCGACAGTGGAGCATTTTCCAATCCGGGCACGCCGCGCCCTTTCAGGGTCCTGGCGATAAGCGCCTTGGGTTTGCCCGTCGCGGTCTTTTTCTGCCGCGCCAGAACCGCCTGCACGGCGGATACATCATGGCCGTCGACCTCGCCACAGTCCCAACCGAAAGCGGTGAGACGCCCGTTCAAATCACCATGCGACACGATCTCGTCCGTGTACCCCAACATACTGATCCGGTTATTATCGACGATCAGATGCAGGTTATCGAGCCTGTGTTGAGAGGCGAACATAATGGCCTCCCAACAGGCGCCTTCATGCAATTCGCCATCACCCGCAACGACAAAAACACCCTTGTCGCTCCCTTTGGATTTGAGCGCGAGAGCAACACCCGTGGCGACCCCCAGTCCGTGGCCCAATGAGCCATTGACTGTCTCATATCCGGGAATTATCGGGTCGGGTATACCGCCGAGGAAGCTCCCCACCTCGCAGATCCGGTGCAGCTCCTCCGACGCGAAATAACCCAGATCCGCAAGGATGGGATACAGGCAGATCGATCCGTGACCCTTGCTGATAATGCATCTGTCACGCCCGGTATCCAGCGGATTTTTCGGATTGAATCGGAGAATACCACCGTAATAGAGGGCGACGAATATCTCGACCGAGGAAAGCGAAGAGGCTAAACGGGTTTCCGGGGCGCGTCGATGTATCGCCAGGGTTTCCCGCCACACCCAGGATGCCTTGCTTTGCAGATCGGATTGATTCATGTTCGGCTCTGGTCGGATACGATATTTTCAACATACCACCGATAGGTCCTCTGGAGGCCCAGATCGAAGTCTATACCGGGTTGCCATCCGAAATCCCTGATACGGGTGCTGTCCAGCAGCTTCCGGGGGGCGCCATCCGGTTTGGTCCGATCCCACTCGATAGCGCCCGTATAACCCACGGTCGCCGCGATTTTTTCCGCCAGCTCCCGAATGGAGAAATCGACTCCGGTTCCAAGATTCAGGGGTAACGCAAGGTTTGCGTGATCCGCGCGCAGCAAAAACACAACCGCGTCCGCCACATCGTCCGCGTGAATAAATTCACGGCGCGGCTCACCGCTGCCCCACAGGACAACCTTGTGGGCATTACTTTCCTTTGCCTCGTGGAAACGCCGGATCAGCGCGGACAAGACATGTCCGGACTGCGGATTGAAATCGTCGTTCGGTCCAAACGTATTATTCGGGATAACCGGAATAAACCGCCGACGGCCATATTGCTGATTGTAGGCCAGGCACATCTGTAGCCCCGCCAGCTTCGAGATGGCATAGGCCAGGCTGGTCGGTTCCGGGTGACCCGACAGAAGCGCCGACTCGGCCATCGGTTGGGGACATTCCCGCGGATACATACAGGAGGATGCAAAAAAGATCAGCTTTTTTACGTCGGCGCGATGCGCCGCGCGCAGAACACTCGATTGAATCGCCAGGTTGGTATCGATGAAATCCGCCGGATAGGTCTTATTCTCGATAATCCCCCCCACTCGGCCAGCGGCCAATACAACGAATGCCGGCGAATTTTTACGAAAAAACCGTTCAACGGCGGCATGGTCCGTCAATTCCAGCTCGCCATGGCCGGCCAGAATCAAATTATCGTATCCGGTATCACGTAATTTACGAACCACCGCCGAGCCAATGAGCCCCGTGTGACCGGCAATATAGATCGACGCATCCGTATCCATTGCTAAAGCCCATTGGGATGGTACAGCACAATCCGGCTACCCATGTCATCAAAGTCGAATGGGACATGGATAAACTTCTCGAGCCGCCGACGAATCTCCGCCTGCTTCTCGGGTTTGGCGAAAAACAACATAAAACCACCGCCACCGGCACCCAGGAGCTTACCGCCGATCGCGCCCGCGCGCTTCGCCGTGTTGTATATTGCGTCGATTTCCGGGGTGGTGACACGATCCGAGAGGGAGCGTTTATAGCTCCAGTTCCGGTCGAGCAGGTCGCCGAACTCTTCAATGGCAATCCGTTCGTCCTGCAGGATCTCGATTGCCTGATCGACCATTTTCCTCATGCTGTAGAGCTCTTGCGCACGCTTTTTCAGATTGGCTATCTTGGATTGAGCCACCTCCGAGGCGATGCGGGAAAAGCCCGTAAAGAACAACATGAAGTGGTCCCTCAGCTCTTGACTTCGAGAGGTCGGAAGGATAACCGGAGAAACGTCGAACCTGCCATTGCGATGGAACTCGATCCGATTGAATCCACCGAACGCCGCCGATATCTGATCCTGCGACCCGACATTCTCGCCGATAATATTCTGTTCGATATGAATGGCATCCTTCGCCAGCTGGTCCTTGCTGCACATTCTTCCCTTCAGGGCCTGCAGCACATGCACCAGACCCACCGTAAAGGATGAGCTCGAACCCAGCCCGGAGCGTGCCGGCAGATCACCATCGTGATGAATTTCAAGCCCATTTTCTATCCCTGACCAATTCAATACGGCGCGTACCGCCGGATGCTCGATCTCATCGTTGCTGGTGACATTCTCGATTCTGGAATAGACGATACGATGCTTATGGTCGAAAAAAGGCGGCAACCTTCGACACGAAATATAACAGTATTTGTCGATACCGGTTGCAAGCACCGCCCCGCCATGTTCGGAGAACCAGGCGGGATAGTCGGTGCCCCCACCGAAGAAGGAGATTCTAAATGGCGTCCTTGTAATAATCACCTCAATCCCCCAATAGCTTTCTCTTGAGCCGAATGGCGGCCATATCCTCTATATTTTTTCTCTGTTGCAAACCGAATTTATTCTCGACCAGGTCGAGATAGGCCGGATTGGTGAAATAGGTTTGCCACGCCTCATCCCTGAATCTCAACACCTCCGCGGAGCTGATATGCTTCGTGGGTAAAGGCTGGCTCTCATAAGAGAGGAAAGCGTATCCCTCATAGGCGTCCGGAAGCGCCCACCCGTTTTTCCTGGCGATATGGAACATGGGACTGCCCGGCAGCGCCTGACAGGGATACATGTTTGCCATCTCCGTATTCAGCTCCAGGGCAAGCTCCAATGTCTCCTGCATGGTGTCAAGCGTATCTTCCGGGAATCCGAAAATATAGTTGCTGATTATGTTGATGTCCGCATCATTGATTTTTTCACACACCTCCCGAATATTGACCTCCTGAAACGAGCCTTTCGATACCTCCCGGCGAACCAGCTGGTTTCCCGCCTCGACACCCAGGGCCAGCCAATTGACCCCCGCCCGCTTGAACAGCTCGAGCATATCCTTGCGCACGGTATCGACGCGCGAATAGGTCCACATATTGAAGTCGAATCCCCGAGCAATGGCTTGTTGCAGCACCGGCTCGTAGTATTTACGGTTGAGAAAGAACATTTCGTCGCTGATGCGCAGGGTTCGCACCCCCATATCGGCCAGCTTGCTCATCTCGCGGCTGACCCATGCCGGGCTCCAGAAGCGCATCCCCCGTGAATGCGAGGCATTGATGCCCTCGCTGTTATCGACACGGTTGACGATATTGATCATGCAGAAATCACAGCCGAAGTTGCAGCCCAGCGATGTATAAATGGCCGCAAAGGGCGTGCGCTTATCATGGTCGAATTCCGCATGCCAGAAATGGGCGCGATACAGATCGAGCGGCTTCTCGCGATAGGGCAGGAGATCCCATGCGTAACCCGGCATATCCTCATCCATGCGTTCCTGGGGAACGACATGCTGCACGGGATTCAGTGTCGGGACGGGAAATCCGGCAGGACCCCGTTGTTTATGACCAATGCCCTTGATATGCGGCAAGTCGGTGCCGAGGTTACTCCTTAAAAGGTTATGGAGCGCATACACGCCTTCATTCAACAATACGATATCCACGCAATCGTTCGCGAGTACCTCCATCGGCAGGGCGCTTGTATGAGAGCCGACGAAACAGATCGGTAGGCCCGGATTCGATTCCTTGAGCGCCCGCGCAAGCTCGAATGCGCCGATCATACTCGTCGTTCCCGAGTTGGGATTCTGTCCATAGACCACGAACACGACAAGACGTGGCGCGCTATCTTCTATACGCCGCACCGATTCTTCGAGCGAAAGCCTCTCGGCGTCACAATCGAGTATTCCCACGCCGAAACCCTTGGACCGACAGGATTCGGCGAGCAACAGGGCCCAGGTCGGTGGCTCGATCGCGGAGTAGACCTTCGACAGGTCCTGGTAGGCCTTTGCGGAGGAATCAGGATTGATAAACAAAACATCCATCTGTGCTATCTCTGATTAAAGGGCACCTTGATAAATCCAAGGTGTCCGTGAGGGGCAGAAATGCCTTGCTATTTTTCAAGGTCCCCTGAAGTAATGAACCCACGGCAATCAATTCGCATATCGACTATGCCGCCTACCCATTCATTCCCGGTTCCTCGGGCTTCGAAGCCCGCTCCCCCCCGCGATATTCTGGTGTGGAAAGCGCTCGAACCATTTCCGGCAGCACATCGAAAAAGGTCTGCTCCGGTCGCCAGCCCAGCTCATTGCGAATACGCCCCGCCCGGTAACAGGCCGAATCGGCCAACCGCGACAGTACCGCGGAATTCAGCGGCATTTTCCGTCCCGACAACCACTCCAGCGCGTCACCCGCCACAACCCCCAGGCGCAATACCCCCGCGGGAAGGCGCCAACGTGGTACCGGAACCCCCACCGCCGCACATATGGCCTCATAGAGTGCACGGGGAGAATAGTCTACCCCATCCGCCACAATGTAGGTTCGACCATTGGCCCTGTGGTTCTCCATCGCCAGCCCTGCCGCCACGATCAGATCATCCAGCGACACCATCGAGCGGCGATTGCCGAACTCGGGCAGGGGAGGAAAGCGCCGCCCTTCAATCGCCCGTAGCATTTCAAGCAGATTGCCCTTGATCCCCGGCCCATAGACCAACGTAGGGCGCAGGTTGCAGACGTGCATCCCAGACTGCGCCCCCGTGGTCAATACGCGCTGTTCCGCCTCCCGCTTGGAGCGACCATAAGGATCATCGGGCTGGCAATCCCAGCGCTCATCCACACACCGACTGCCCGGAGCCCCCGCCGCCTTGGCGCTGCTGAAATAGACGAACCGTGCAACACCGGCATCCGCAGCCTCCTGCAACAAGGCCTCCGTGCCCGCCAGGTTGACCCGCCGGTAGCGATCCGCCTCCCCGTCCGCGAGATCGGTATGCGCCAGACCCGCAAGGTGGAAGACACCAGCCACCTTTGCCATCACACCGGGCGGAAGGGGTTCGGAACCGAGCTCACCATGGAATGCGCGGTCCCACGGCCCCGCTTTACGCCGACGCAATAACGCCCAGACCTCATGGCCTCGAGCACGGAGATGTCCACACAGCGGGCGACCGATGAATCCCGCCGCCCCCGTTACCAGATAACGGCTCATCTTCAGGAAGCAAACAAGGCCGCCACACGATCGGTAGTCGGTCGTTTCACAACCGCCTTTTCCGTAATGAGAGCGGTAACCAGATCCGCCGGGGTAACATCGAACGCCGGATTACGGACCGCAACCCCCTGGGCGGCCCATCGGCAGTCCCGATACCCCATCACCTCATCGGCGTCACGCTCTTCAATGGGGATTTCAGAGCCATCGGCGATACCCAGGTCGATCGTCGATAACGGACAGGCCACATAGAAAGGAATCCCATGGCGTTGCGCCAACACCGCCACCATATAGGTGCCGATCTTGTTTGCCACATCACCATTGGCCGCGACGCGATCCGTACCGACAACCACCGCATCGATCTCACCCCGGCTCATGAGATGACCGGCCATATTGTCGGAGATCAAGGTGATCGGAATTTTCGCCTGCACCATCTCCCAGGCAGTCAACCGCGCCCCCTGAAGAAATGGGCGCGTCTCGTCCGCGATCACGGATATCTTCTTGCCCGACTCCACCGCGGAGCGAATCACGCCCAGGGCCGTGCCATGGCCGGCCGTTGCCAGGGCGCCCGCGTTACAGTGCGTGAGAACTCGCGCACCATCGGGCAGGAGTTCCGCGCCCAAGGCGCCCATGGCGCGATTGATCCGAATATCTTCCGACACAATCCCGTGGGCCTCCTCCAGCAACTCCTCCGCCACCTCCGGCGGGTCGGCATCCGGCTTTACGGCCATCCTTGCCCGCATTCGTTGCAACGCCCAAAACAGGTTCACCGCGGTAGGGCGGCTCCCGGCCAGAACCTCGAACGCCCTCTCCATTTCCTCCCTGAACCTTTCGCTACCCAGATCGCGCAGCTTCCACGCCGCCAACGCCACCCCGTAAGCCGCCGCGCAACCGATCGCCGGCGCGCCGCGCACGACCATCGAGCGGATTCCGTCCGCCACACCGGCGGCCGAGTCGCAGGAGATATATTCGAAACGAGCAGGCAATACACGCTGATCGATCATCTCCAGACGGCCATCTTTCCAGCGTAAGGTCTCCACATCGCGCCCGGTAACCTCGGACATCCCATCAATCCCCCTCGAACTCGCAGAGCGAAAAGACCTTTTGTCCCTGGGCCTCCAACCGCGCCCGACCGCCCACATCCGGCAAATCGATCACAAAGCAACACTCGATGATTTCGCCCCCCATCTCCTGAATCAGCTTTACCGCCGCCTCCGCCGTGCCGCCGGTCGCAATCAGATCATCCACGAGAAGGATCTGATCGCCCTTATTGATGGCATCGGTATGGATCTCGATCCGGTCCGTGCCATACTCCAGCTCGTAATCGTGGCCGACCGTTTCGGCAGGCAGCTTGCCCTTCTTGCGTATCGGCACAAAGCCAACCCCGAGAAGATAGGCCAATGGGGCGGCAAGAATAAACCCCCTCGACTCGATCCCGACCACCCTATCGATCTCGACGCCGGTATAGCGGTTGGTCAATTCATGGACCGTAATCCGAAAGCCCACCGGGTCTTTCAACAGCGTTGTAATATCCCGAAACATGATTCCCTGTTTCGGATAGTGTTCAATGGTTCGAATACGAGACTTGATCGGCATCTCTGTGCCCCTTGCAATCAATCGGAATTCAACATACGCCCGGCAACCGCGTCCAACCTCTTCACCAACTCCGGGTCACGCCCTTCCGGGGGGGTGATCAACGCATATTCGAGGGCGGCTCGACAGCCGCAGCTTTGCGCCGACCAGTCCGTCCGGGTGCGCGGCGCGATCTTCTTGACCAACGAACGGGCATTATCCGCGTTGGCCCGCAATACCTGCACAATGACATCGACCGTCACATCGTCATGATTCGGATGCCAGCAGTCGTAATCCGTCACCATCGCCACGGTCGCGTAACAGATCTCCGCCTCGCGGGCGAGCTTCGCCTCCGGCATATTGGTCATGCCGATCACATCGCAATTCCAGGTGCGATAGAGTTCGGACTCGGCCAGGCTGGAGAACTGCGGCCCCTCCATGACCAGGTAGGTCCCGCCGCGCGCCGCCTCGATGCCCACCTCCCGCGCCGCGGCCTCGATATGATCCCCCAGCCGGTTACAGACCGGATGCGCCATGGAAACGTGGGCAACCAGTCCCGTGCCGAAAAAACTCTTTTTCCGCGCAAAGGTACGGTCGATAAACTGGTCCACGATGACGAACATGCCCGGTCGCAAGTGCTCCCGCAAGGAGCCGACCGCGCTTACCGAGATCACATCGGTAACACCAGCCCTTTTCAGCACGTCCACATTGGCCCGAAAGTTGATATCGCACGGCGGAATCTGATGCCCGCGACCATGCCGGGGCAGAAATACCATTTGCTGTCCGTCCAGCTCGCCGAACAGCAGGGAATCCGACGGCTCACCGAATGGTGAGGAGAGCTTCTCCCAGTGGGTATTCGTCAATCCATCGATCTCGTACACCCCGCTTCCGCCGATAATTCCGAGCACCGGATTCGTGTTCTTATTTCCCATCGATCACCCTCTCGACTCGAGCCTGCGGAAACGCTCAACGAACAAAGGGCCGCAGCCAACCATTGGCGGCCAGATAACGCCCGAAGAACCATAACCATAACCAACTCCGCCAACGCCAAGGCAATCCTCTATCGAGCAGCAGGCTTTTGGTGAAGACGGCCAAGGCCGCAAATGGATTGGAAGGTATCGCCTTGCGGCAATGAAGCGGCCGCTGTTCTTCGCGCTCATTACCCCGCAGGGCCTGCATCAGCCGCCTGGCCGCGACCTGCCGTGCCGCGATCAAACACAAAAAGGTAGGATCATCATCGAACCGCCCCCTTCTTCTGTAGGTTTCATCGATAGTCGCCTTGCCGGTGCGGTAATGCAGGTGTTCGAAAATCAGGTTTTCAAGATATCGAATACGATCATGCCCGGCGTGTTGCAAGCGTTTGAAAATATCGAAGAGGTGGTAGTCGATAAATGCACTACGATAGGCCGTCGGATAGGGCTCCCCCAGCAGATCGCAGGTGTGCCGCGACAAAATCGGGAAGGTACAGAGCTTGCCGCCCTTGAACAGATCATTGCCATAGGCAAGGTAGATCCCATCCGGAAAGGCCGCATGAATGGAACGCACCTGCTCATCCCACCCCTGGGTCCGAATGACCATGTCATCATTCACCAGGATGATGATCTCGCCGGACGATCGCTCCAGGCACCGGCTGTTATAGCCCCCCATCGTCAGTCTCGGCCCGATAATTCTGTCAACCCGGATATCCGGGTGATCGAGATGATGACTCCCCGCATCGTCATCATCCACGTACAAAATGACCTCGACCGCCTCCGGATGAGCGGATCGATCGACGACGCTCTGGAGAAAACGGGCCGCCAACGCGGGACGACCATACGTCGGCAACAGCAGCGAGATCAATTGCGGCGCATTCACGGAACCGTCAGACGACCCGGTCATTACCGCCGTCCACCGGCACCTGCGCCCCCGTGGTCTTGGCAAAGGCCGGACCGCACATCTGCACGACCAGCTCGGCAACATCCCGGCTGGTCACCTCGGTCTTCAACAGATTGTTGCGCTTGTACTCTGCCACCGACAGGCCATAGTGCGCGGCCCTGGCGGTCACCACCTCCTCGGTCCAGATGCCGGTGTCAAATACCGCGTTGGGATGAACGGAGTTGATCCTGATCCCCTCTCCCCCCCACTCGAGGGCGGCGACCCGGGCCAACTGGTTCAGGGCCGCCTTGGAAGCGGAATAGGCGGCCGCGCCGGGACCGGGCGCCGGCACATTCTTGGAGCCGATAATCACAACGCGCCCACCCTTGAACGCCAGCTCGAGAAAGGGATGGGCCGCGCGCATCAACATCAGGTTGGCGTCCAGATTCACCGCCATCACTTTACGCCATGGCGCCAATGAAAGCTCGGCAATCCTGCAGCCGCCGGGAAACATCCCGGCGTTCAGAATCAGCATCTCCAGCCCACCAAAGGCATCCACGGTCCTCGTCAGAATCTCCCCGAGTAGGGTCTCGGACGTCACGTCGCCGACCAAACCGAGATAATCCGCCCTTGCGTACAGGGTCTGGACATCCGGATTGATATCCACCCCCACGACGGCCGCCCCTTGCGCCAACAAGGCCTCCACGCAGGCCCTTCCGATGCCGGAGGCGGCGCCGGTCACCAGGGCGACCTCCCCGGCAAACCGGGGCGGCTTACCCGCCTTTCTCAGCTTGGCCTGCTCGAGATCCCAGTATTCGACATCGAACAGCTCCCTGGCGGGCAAGGCCCGGTAGCCGCCCAATATCTCGGCGCGCTGAATGACCCCCATGGTGTGCCGGTAGATATCCGCCGTGATACCCGCCTCCTTGGCGGAGCGCCCGACCGTGCACATCCCCAGGGCGGGATCCAGCACCACGCGCGGTGCTGGATCCAGCATGGTCTTGCGCTCTTTGGCCAGCGGCGCATTTTCGGAAAAATAATCCTTGTAGGCGGCGACATAGGCATCCAGCTCCCGGCCGACCAGCGGCAGGCGTTTGGTGCGAATCACATGATCCGGCGTGGCGGGCCCCCGTTGCGTAATCGAGTCGAGATCCCGGCGTGCAACGAAAGACATGGTCGGGGGATCCGTATAACGCCTCATGATTACGGGAAACCCCGCCGCCTCGGCAATCCGCCGTCGCAAACCCGCAAGCACAAGAGCGGCATCCCCATCGGGCTCGGCCGGGGCACAGGCGATGTCCCAAGCCCCCTGCGCCTGCAAATAGGACTCGGCCTTCCCAACCAGATAAATCATGCGCTCATAAGACTCCTCGGCGGACTCCCCGAAGGAAAAAATGCCATGGTTCAACAACACCATGCCCAGGGTGTGCGAGGTCGCCTCGGTTGCCAGTCGCTCCGCGCAGAGGCGCGCCAGGTCGAAGCCGGGCATTACATAGGGAATGACGATAATCTCACGCCCATAGAGCTCCCGTATCCTGGCTTCGCCCCCCGGCGAATTGGTGATCGTGACTACCGCATCGGCATGGGTGTGGTCCACATATTTACCGGGGATGATGGCATGCAAAATCGCCTCGACCGAAGGGACCGGGGCCGTAGCGCGGGTCATATGGGTAACCAGCTCATTCACCATCTCTGGATCGGAGAGCGAAGACAGCCCGGCAAGCCGCTGCAAATGCGCCAGACGGACAGGGGAAAAGCCCGCTTCCTCGATGGTCTCCAGATCCCAACCGCTGCCCTTTACATAGAGAATCTCTTCCGCCTCGCCGAAACGGTTTTTCTCCGTCAGCTTGACAGAGGTATTGCCACCACCATGCAGCACCAAGGATTTTTCCCTTCCCAGCAAACGGGATGAATAGACCCTCTGCGCAATATCGTCTCCCACCGAGATAGCGGCGGTATCCTCATGGTTCCACAAACTATTCATCCGACAACTCCGACATCGTGCCAATTATTACCGAAAAAAGACGAAAAAAATCCAGCCCAATCAGGGCGTCAATACCCCAAGATTGTTCAAAATGCGAAACGTACATGGCTTCTTAATCCGGCAAATTTAGATTCGCCAGTATATCGAAATGCTGTTGGTTTATTTAATGACGGCAGCCGATAAACGTCATCTTTTTCTTTTGAATGGCGGTCGACAATTCCAGCAAAAATATGACCGCATTTATCCAAATCAAAGTCGGTAATAAGCAACCATTCGCCCGGATACTCCTTTTTCATTTCGTCCCACGTTATCTTTGTCATGGTGAAGAAAACCTCTTTGCCTGACCGATGCATATCCGATAACGCACTACGAGGTCGGCCCGCCCTCATCGACTACCTTTAATACATTCGCGTTGATTTGCGGCTGATTCTTTTTTTTGCCGCAAATGAACGCGAATAAACGCAAATGAGACGAAAAGATGCACGTAGGTCAGGGATCGAAGAATGCACTTCCACCCTAGTTGGCTGTAAAGGTCCCTTCCAATGCTTCGGCAACTTTATTGCCCGCTTCTTCGGGAGATTGCCCTTTGAGCGCCTGGAATTCTCTCAAGGGTATGGGGACCCGATTCCAATCCATATCATCCAAAAGCACAGGGATGATCTTCTTGTTATCCGCAACCGCGGCACCCAATTCAAAGAACATCCATGGACTACGGATACTATTCGGACTGAGTACGATAACGAGGGCACGGCTTTCCCGGAGGGCTTCCTGGAGCCTATCCTGCCAGCGTTCGCCGAGAGCCAGATCCTCGGCATCGAACCAGACCTTTACTCCACCTGCCCGTAGCGCCGCCGCAAATTCAGACACCCATGGCTCATCCTGATGAGAATAAGACAGGAAGACATCATAATGCTTTTCAGACATCGACATCCGCTTCATCAAGAAATGGGACTGCTCCACAAGATTTAATCTCTCGTGCAATTTGTCGAGCCACCCAAGTGTCTTCACCGGAGTGACTGACGAATACCAACCTGGATGTTTCCGTATTCATCCGCGAGCCTGCATCGAATCGATGAGGTGATTAGCTGCCAAGTTGCCGGTTTTCAGCCGATTAGTTCGAACCTCTGCGTTCTTCGCGTCTGCGTGGTTCAATCCCTCTTCGTCTCCCTTCGCGCCTTTGCGGTTCAAATTGAGGCGGTTCATTGCTTATTTTCATGGATCAGGTCGATGAAGTGATCGAACAGGGGGGCGACGTCGTGGGGTCCGGGGCTGGCCTCGGGGTGACCCTGGAAGCCGAAGGCGGGGCGCTCCCGATGGTGGATGCCTTGCAGGGAGCCGTCGAACAGGGAGCGGTGGGTGGCCCGGACCGGCTGCGGGAGGCTGGCCTCGTCCACCGCGAAGCCGTGGTTCTGGCTGCTGATCATTACTCGGCCCGTGGCCAATTCCTGCACCGGGTGATTGGCGCCGTGGTGGCCGAATTTCATCTTGAGGGTGCGGGCCCCACAGGCCAGGGCCAGGAGCTGGTGCCCAAGGCAGATGCCGAACAGGGGGATGCCGGTCTCCAGGAGGGTGCGAATCGCCGTGATCGCATAGTCGCAGGGCTCGGGGTCTCCAGGGCCGTTGGAGAGGAAAACGCCGTCCGGTCGCAACGCCAGAACCTCGGCGGCCGGCATCCGGGCGGGCACGACGGTGACCCGACAGCCGCGCTGCACCAGCATACGCAGGATATTACGCTTGATCCCATAGTCATAGGCGACCACATGCAGCGGCAGCCCGTCATCGGTAGGGGACAGGGCCCGCGGCGTACCTGTGCTCAGATTCCAGGCCCCTTGGGTCCACAGGTAGGGGTCGGGGGTGGTGACCTCTTGGGCGAGATCCATCCCCTGAAGGCCCGGAAAGGATTGGGCCGCTTTCCTCGCGGCGGTCTCGTCGAGGCCGTCCCCGGCCTGGATACAGCCATTCTGGGCGCCTTGCTCGCGCAGAATCCGGGTCAGGCGACGGGTGTCGATGTCGGCGATGGCCGTTACGCCGTTGCGCGCCAGGTAGTCGTCCAGGGGGGCCTGCTTACGCCAACTGCTGGCGCGCACCGGGAGATCGCGGATCACCAGTCCGGCGGCATGGACCCCGGAGGATTCCTCGTCATCCGGGTTGACGCCGACGTTGCCGATATGGGGATAGGTGAGGGTGACCAGCTGCCGGCGGTACGAGGGGTCGGTCAGGATTTCCTGATAGCCGGTCATGGCGGTGTTGAAGACCACCTCGCCGACGCTTTGGCCGTCCGTGCCGATGGATGTGCCGCGAAAAACAGAACCGTCTTCCAGCACCAGAATGGCGGATTTTCTCACGGGCATCTTCCGAACAAATTGGAAAGGGGCGCCGCTGTTCGATCCCCCCCTCTCACCGGCCCTCTCCCGAGGGGAGAGGGGGGAGCGCAGAACCTCTGGTTTCGAGCCCTTTTCCCTGGTTTTTCCCGGTGGGAGGGTATCGCGAAAACCCACGCCTGGGCTTTTGCGACACCTCCTGAGAGACGGCCTTTACCGGGGACAGGCGGCAACATCGTGCCACCCACACCGCAGTGATGGCGAGCCGGTTCGCAAGGCGAAGCGGCGTCGGGTTTGCGCCCAACCGGCAGAAGGGACTACCCGCCGATCACACAGAGCACGGAGCTATCCGACTGCCGCCGCACTCCACGAGGAAACGGGGAGATTCTGCCTCTTCCCACGGTCTCGGGGGAAAAGGGGGGAGCTTATCCGCGGATGCGCAAAACCCCGAACCTTCGCCCGTTCACAAAGGGGTCGGTTCTTTGCGGACGCTATCCGGTCAGTTCCCCTCGCCGGTCTTGGCGGTCGGGGTAGTGGGCGTCTCTTTCCCGGTTTCCGTGGAGGACTTGTCGCCGAAGCCGGGTTTGACGGTCGGGGTGGTTTCCTTGGGATTGGTTTCCTTGGGGGTGGTCCCCTTCGAGGATTCCTCGATCAATTCGATGGACGCCTTGATGTGGGCTCCGTCCTCCACCGAAATGCTTTTGGCATGGACCTTGCCGCTGAAAAAGGCCTCCTTGGTGATCGCCACTCGGCCTTTGGCGTAGACCTCACCCTCCAAGCGGCCGCTGATGGTCACATCGGTCGCCTGGATTTTGGATTCCACATTACCTTTCAAACCGATGGTCAAGTGGTGTGAATCGACCTCGATATTCCCCTTGACCGTCCCCTCGACCAGGAGATCTCCCTCTCCACGGATGGTCCCTTCGATGGATATCTGATCGCCGATCACGCTCTGATCCACCTTCGAGGGCATCTTCGAGGATACCGCCGCGGACCTGTTGGCGAGCGGAGAACCGGTCTCCTTCGGCTTCGGTCTCTCGAACTCCTTCGGTTTCTCGGCCTCCTTCGGCTTCTCGACTTCCCTGGTCTTGTCAACCCCCGCAACCTTTTCCATCTCTTTCTCTTTCTTGAACATACTCTGGCCTCTTTAGGAAAATCGTTTAGCCCATGACACAGGGCGAGCAAGCATACACTTCATCCAAACGCCGCCTTGGCATGTCGGTCATCGTCGCGAACAGCCTTCTACCAATGCCGGGACAAGCGCGAGAAGGGAATTGGCGCCCGGACAGCCTCCTGTCCAGGTGCTAAAGATCGGGCCGACAGTACCCTGTTACCGAGAGGGTGTCGCAAAAGGCGATACGCTCGCCAAGAGAACGGACAACGCCGAATCGCGATTCGGGCTGCTTTCGGCTCCGGCCTGATCGGGGGGAGATTCTACAATACTCCGTGGGCTCGATGCACCAACGGGGATTTCAGGACCCCGCCCCGGTGAGGGTCGCCAGCTCGGTGAGTCCCTCGTTCTTGGCCTCGACCTTCCCGTAGAGGTCGTAGAGGGCCGCCTGCAGGGCCTCCTCGATAACCGGATGATAGAAGGGCATACGCAACAGCCGCCCGACCGTCAGCCCCTGCTCAATGCACCAGCACAGCAGATGGGCCAGGTGCTCACCCCTGGGCGCGATCATCTCCGCGCCCAGGATGACGCCGCTCGACTTACCGGCGTAGACCCGCAGCAGGCCCCGGTTACGGCCCATGATGAGCGCCCGCCCCACGGGCGCGAACTTGATCTGACCCACGGCGGTGGTCTCCGGGTCCAGATCGTCCCAACGCGCACCGACGAAGCAGATGTTGGGGTCGCAGAAGTTGATGGCCAGGGGCGCCTTGCGACGAAAGGCGGTGATCCGGTCCCGGGCGGCGTTGTAGCCGGCGATTTTGCCCTCGTCGCCGGCCTCGTGGAGGATCGGGCGTTCACCGTCCACGTCGCCGGCCAGAAAGACCGGCAGGTCGCCCACCTGCATCGTGTGGCGGTTGTAGGCCGGAAGGCCGCGGTCGTTCAGCGCCACGCCCAGGTTTTCCAGCCCCAGGTTCTCGACGTTGGGGACGCGGCCGATACTGCACAGGACCCGCTCCACCAGTACGCTGTGCGCGCCAGCCGTCACCCGCAACTTGTCGCCCTCCTCGGTAATCTCCGCGGCCCGTCCCAGATGGATGGGAAACCCCTTGCCCAGCAGGTCGATGGCGCAGGCCGATACCTCCGGGTCCTGGGTGTTGCCGAGGGTGGTCAGCTGGTCGAAGCCCGTGACCCCGACGCCCAGGCGGTGCAGGCCCTGGCCCAGCTCCAGGCCGACGGTGCCCAACCCGATAACCGCCACGGAAGCGGGCAGGTCCTCCAGCTCGAAGAGGTCGTCGGTGGTGAGCACCCGCTCGCCGAAGGCCCGCCAAGCCGGGGGCACCAGGGGCCGCGAGCCGGTGGCGATGACCACGCGCCCGGCGCGGATCCGCTGGCCCGCGACCTCCAGCAGGGTAGGCGCGACGAATCGGGCATAGTCCTGGATGAACAGGTCCTCCGGCATGTTATCGGTGGAGTTGCCGAGCACCCGGTCGACAAAGGTATCCCGTAGGTCCCGGACATGCTCCATGGCCTCCCGGCCATCGAGGACCGACTCCCCGCGCCCATCGCCGATGTATTGGCTCGGCTGCCGGTGCCGGTGATAGTCCTCCGCGACCTGGAGCATGGCCTTGGACGGCATACAGCCGACCCGGGCACAGGTGGTGCCGGGCTCGCCGCCGTTGATGAGCACAAAGGACTTGCCGGCACGGCGGATCTGGCCGATGGCGTTAAGGCCGGCGGTACCCGACCCGATGACGGCGACGTCGACACTTCTCTCTTCCACTGGAGGCTCCTCTTGGGGATTGGTAATGTGGGGCATTCTAATCCGGCGCCCGAGAAAAGAAAGTCGGAGAACCCGTGAAAGAAAAACGGGCCGGCGATGCCGGCCCGTCCAGGGTGGAGAGGGTAAGTTTCCGCGCCTTCGGAGGCTGTCTGACTCAGACAGTTTCTCAGGCTACGTGGCCTCGAAGCCGATGTAGGTCTTCTTCTCCTCGCCTTCCGTCCGTTCGAGGAAGGTCAGCTTCATGGGCGTGCCGATCTTGATCTCCTCGGGCTTGGTGAGGTCCAGACCCAGGATCTGGGCGCTGATGGCCGGGCCCTCGTCCAGGCGCACGATGCCGACGCAATAGGGATTCTTGGGGCCATAGCCCGCTTCCACCATCCGCGTCGGACCATAGAGGGTCACGGTAAAGGCCTCCAGCTTGCCCTTGCCGCTCATTTCCACCCACTCCATCTCCCCGCCGCTACAAGAGGGAGAGAAGGGACGCGGTGGCACGAAGAGCTCGCCAGAAGACTTGCACCTGGTGCCCATGAGCTTCTTCTCGTCGACATACTCGTAGAAACCGGCCGCATTGTAGAAATCTTTGCTCATGGGTTTATTTCCTCTCGAAGATGTTGACGACGCACACTTGACCGCTGCCCCCCAGGTTGTGGGTCAGACCCAGGGTCGGGTCTCCCGGCAGTTGGCGTTCGCCCGCCTCGCCGCGCAGCTGCTTCCAGACCTCGACCACCTGCCCGACGCCCGAGGCACCCACCGGATGGCCCTTGGACTTGAGCCCGCCGGAAGTGTTGATGGGACGGTCGCCGTCACGAGCGGTGCGGCCCTCTTCCAGGGCCTTCCAACCCTCGCCCCGACCGAAGAAGCCCAGGTCCTCGGTGGCAATCACCTGGGTCATGGTGAAGCAATCGTGGACCTCGCAGACCTGGATGTCCTTGGGCGATACCTTGGCCATCTCGTAGGCGACCCGGCCGGCCTCGGTGGCCGTCTCGATCCTGGTCAGATCGGTACGGTCGTGCATAGCCACACCGGAGGCCACACCATTGCCGATGATATGGAGCGGCTTGTCGGTGAAATGATGGGCCATGTCGTCCGCTACCAGCAGCAGGGCCGCCGCGCCGTCGGAGACCGGTGAGCAGTCGAACAGCCGCATGGGCCAAGAGATGACCGGATTGGCCCTGGGATCGCGCAGAAAGGCCATCTCGTCGTCCCATTGGGGGACCGGCTTGCCCTTCTTTTCCGCGCTCCTCTGCTTCATTTTGATGAAGTCGCCGATCTTCTTGCCGAACTGGGCCTTCGGATTGAGGGCGCCGTTCTCGTGGTTCTGCAACGCCACCTTCATCATGGTCTCGCCGGTGGCCCCATAGCGGTGCATGTAGGCCGTCGCCAGGGCGGCGTAGAGGCCGGGGAAGGTGAAGCCGGCCACATTCTCATAGAGGTTGTCGCTGGCCGTGGCCAGGATCTCGGTGACCTTCTCGGTCGGCTGATCGGTCTCTTTCTCATAGCCGCCCACCAGCACCATGTCGGCGATCCCGGAGGCGATGGCCATGACACCCAGGCGGATGGCGCTACCGCCGCTGGCGCAGGCGTTCTCGGCGCGGATCGCCGGGCGCGGATTCATCCCCACCGCATTGGCGATGAAGGGGGCGGTGAAGCCCTGCCCCTCGAACTGGCTGCTGCTGTAGTTACCGAAATAACACTCGTCGATGTCCTTGGGGTCGAAGCCCTTGTCCACCGATGCCTGCATGTCCTTGAAGGCATCGACGAACAGGTCACGGGTCGTCTTTCCGGGGAAGGCCCCGAAACTACTCATGCCCGCCCCGACCAGCGCGACACCACGATTGAATCTCTTGGCTGCCATCTTACAATCTCCAGGGTGGTGGTTAATCATTATTGTCGGCGAACGACGCTCCGGCCGCTCACGGACGCAGGACCGCGACAGCACGTCCTTATGGCTTTTTCCGATTCCAACCGGTTATCGCGGTCGATATTACCGGTAGATCCCTTTCCGGGGGCATTCGGTTCCGGGGCACTTTGAAAAATATGGTTTTCGTATATGCGGCTTTCGAATAATCGGTAGTGGCTAACTTTTAAGTGATGAAGTCTGCCAACCCCTACCCCGTCATTCCGGCAGGGATTGCCGGAATCCAGGCGCCAGGGATGGCAAAAGGTAAAAATACCTATTTTTCAAGGTGCCTTATCAAGCGAATAACCGATTTTCCATCCTCTCTTCATAAAGTGTCGGTGGCGGCAATGACTTGCCGTCATTTTTCATGAGTTCTATCCATTCTTCTACTATCCTGCATAGATCCGAGTATACCCGTTCCTCATTCTCGCCGTGACAACATGGACCTATAATGCCTGGGCATTGGCCCACAAAGCATTCATCCTCCTCGGACCATTCCACGATTTTCAGATAGTGGGCACTTTCTTTCATTATTTTGTCAGGAGTCGTTACTTGAGTCTTTGGATTGTCTGCTATCCTGACTCGTAGGTTCAATATTACTACCAGGGGGATCATTGAGGTTTAAATTGTCCTCCGTTGGTTGGAGGCCATCATAATACCCCACCTGATGATCTTTCCTCTGCTGCAACTTGATATCGGCGATTATGTCTTTCACGGACATGCCCTTGAAAAGCTGCTCGCGTTCTTCAGTGTAGCTCCCCGTGCCGGCTCTGAACTGGCTCAGGAATCGAATTGTGTCAACGACACCGATCTCTCTGATGAGAACATTCGTGGCGTGCTGAGTTACTTCGGAAATGGGTTGAACATGTATTGTCATCTCAAAACCTCCGATACGACACCGAGCACAGAAATAACTTCGCAGCCAAGGCCGGTCACTGCTTTGGCTTTCCGCAGAAGCCGATCGTCGCATGTCGCAAAGAAATCTACCTTTGCTGTTGATGCAAGCGCCAAATGTACCGCGTCCATAGGGCCGATCCCATGACCTTCCAGGATGATTGCCAGCGTTTCTACCTGAGCAGTGATTTCAAGGTATTCGTTCGTTGAAGCGAGAACAGCGGCTATCTCAGTACGACGTTGCTTGTCTGGAATACGGCCAGTTTCATATTCAAGCGCTTCAGAATTCAATAATACAACACCTCCCGCTTGGGCAGCAGCCAATATCGATATAATGGCTTCTGTTTCAACGCGAATCCGTAGCTGTGTCTGGTCGTCCAAAGGGCGTTGGAGTGAACAGCTATCGAGGTAAATTCTCATTTTGCAAATGTGCGAATCTGGTATTCAACACCTAACATGTAATCGACAACATAACACTTGCGGTAACCATTCAGACAACTATCCGGGACCCTTCCGTGCTATTCCGGCAGGGATTACCGGAGTCTGTCAATACCGGGGAGACGATAAATTCTTATTCAGCCACTTTTCTTCTGAGACGGTGGTGGTGGCGGTGCTGGCCTGACATTTTTCGGTGGTGGAGGATTAGCCCCCTTACGAACAGTCCCTGCAGGTGGTATCGGTAGTGGAGGATTCGAAGCCTTTTTAGACATTCTCGTTCTCTCAAGTGTCTTGACTTTCTCCCGCCGCTGGAACATATGAAGCCAAAGAGATACCGGGGAGGCGGTAAACTTATCAACCACTTCTCTTCTGAGACGGCGGTGCTGGCCTGACATTTTTCGGTGGTTGAGGATTAACTCCATCATACTGAATATCATACCGATGAGGTGCTGGCGGTGGCGGCGGTGGTGGTTTCGGTCTTACATTCTTGGGCGGTGGAGGACTCGGAACTTTTCTACCCATTCTCTTTCTCCCAGGTGTTTTCCAAGAATTCGACCCACTTTACATCTTTGACATCCACCAGAATACTTTTGACTCCGGTTATTCTTTTCTCTTTTCCATCTTCCTCGATCCAGGCAGGGTCGACCATAAGAAAATGTCGTTGTTCCGGTTTTGACGGCCATTTAATCGGCCACCCATATAATCGCCTTTCGTCATTGAAATGCAAAACAACAAATGTTACATTATTCGAGAATGAATCATACCATTCCGATGGAAACGAGGTTTCCCGTGTTATATTTATAGCCCTGAGAAGTTTATGTATTTTGTCATTGTTAGCAAAGTAGGAGAAGGTGATGCCAAACAGGACGGCAATCAGAATGGAAGCGATCAGGGATGAGGATTCATTCCACGGCCAGAGGTTCCAATAGTGACCCAGGGAGACCCATGTATATTCCGTGATGATGACCAATGCCTGGATAAATAGCGTAAAGATCAAAGCCTGAACTACTCTCTCGAATGGCGAAGGCTTCGGATAAGGTGTCAGGCCATAGAATATCCAGGCCGCAACAAACCCCGGCAACAAGAATTGCAGGATCGACACTAACTCTTTCGAGATGCCCCCCATTTCTTCAATCTTGGCTAACAGCCAAGCTCCATAAGATTATATTCCATCGAGTGCATCATTCCCCAATAGTATTGTTTCTCCTTTCCGAGCATCTTTTGCCCTTTGCCTGTAATCGTTTAACCGTTCAAACTCCGCCTCGCCACTCCGCAGGGATTGCCGGAATCTACCGATACCGGGGAGGCAGCAAACCCTTAATCAGCCATTTTTCTTTGGAGGCGGCGGCGGCGGTGCCGGCCTTATTACATTTTTTGGTGGTGGCGGATTGATTCCACTGATTTTATGACGCCGACCACCTGCAGGTGATCTTGGTGGTGGAGGATTCGATGCCTTTTTAGACATTCTCTTTCTCTTTGGATAAACAGCGTAGAGATTAAAGCCTGAACCATTCTAATTGCGAAGGCTTCGGATTAAACTCCAATGCCTCTTTAAGAGTAACTTCCAACGTATCTTTTAATTCATCATAGGTCTTTTCCTGACAATTCACGCCCGGGATTTCTTCAATCCAACCTATCCACCAATCATCTTCTTCCTTGATGACAGCCGTATATTCATGTTTCATATTGCACCGATTTGAACGGTGTTGGGCATCATGGACCATCCATCGATGCGGTTCGCGCCGTCCCTGGCGCTCACCACATCCTACGGGCTGGGCTATCCACGGATTACACAGAGCTTCACAGATTCGTTTGTCTTTCATCTGCGAGAATCTGCGTAATCTGCGGATTCAAAACGTGACCGGAATTCTTGCCGCCGGGATGGTGATCAGGCGCGCTCGTGCAGCCATTTCGCGATGCCGGGCGCCAGCATTTTCTGGGCCTTGCCGCCGACATAGATGCCGATGTGGCCGGCCGGGATGGCCATTTCCGTGTAGTCCTTGGTTCCGGCCTTTTCGCCCAGGATTCTCGAGCAGGGCGGCGGTACCAGGTGGTCGGCCGTGGCATAGCAGTTGAGGATCGGCATGGTGAGGTTGCCCAGGTCGACGCGCTGGTCGCCGATTATTTTCTCGTTCTTGATCAGCTGGTTGTCCCGCAGGAAATCCCGCACGAATTCGCGGTAGGCCTCGCCGGCGGCGTCCGGGCCGTCGAACAACCATTTTTCCATTCGCAGGAAGTTGAGCATCGCCTTCTCGTTGTCCAGGATGTCCAGCATGTCATGGTACTTGCCGAAGTTGAGGGCGAAGGGCTTGACCATGAGGAAGGTGAAATTGAGGATATCCGCGGGTACGTTGCCGTAGGCATCGACCATCAGGTCCACATTCACGCCTTCGCCCCACCGGAAGAGCAGCCCGATATCCGGGTTCTTATCATCCCGGCCGGCATGGAAATCGATGGGGGTGACGGTCAGGATCAGGTTCGCTACTTTGTCCGGGTGCAAGGCCGAATAGCAGGTGGCGAGGGTGCCGCCCTGACAGATCCCCAGGATATTGACCTTGTCGACGCCGTGACGCTCGCGCAGGAAATCGACGCAATTGTCCACATAACCGTTTACATAGTCGTCTACGGTAAGGTACTTGTCCGCCGGCGCGGGATCGCCCCACTCGATCAGATAGGTATCCAGACCCTCGTTGACCAGGTTGCGCACCATGGAGCGGTCTTCCTGAAGATCGGCCACCAGGTAGCGGTTGACCAGTGCGTAGATGATGATCACCGGGGTTTTGAACAGCTCTTTCTGCGTCGGCAGATAGTGGTAGAGCTTTATCTTGTCTTCCGTGTAGACGGTTTCCTTGGGCGCGGTGCCGATATCCACGTCCTCGTCCTTGAGCTTGCTCAGGAAGTCGAGCCCTTTTGTGATCTTGTCGTTGATCTCTTTGAGCTCTTTGACGGCATCCTTGGGCTGGATATCGATGGGTAGTGACAGCATGAATCTTCTCCGACAGGGGGTGGTTGCGCTGGAAGGTGCGTGACTTCAGGTAGTAGGCTCGGTACGGGCCGCCGTTTTTCTGCGAACGGGTGTCTTTTTCACGACCTTTTTCGTCTCTACCTGTTTGATCGCGTTCGGGACCACCGATTTGGTTTCTTCCGTCCCGGCTTCCATCGCCGGCGCGGGCGGTTCGTGCACAACCTTTTTCTCGGCCTGCTCGCGCACGGTCTTTTTCAGCGCCTTGACCTCCTTGCGCAATTCGTACAGGGTCTTGTAGGCGTCGTCGAGTTCGCTCCGGGTCGGCAGGTTCAGGGGCTTTAAGACCATTTCGAGCACGTCTTGCTGCATGATCTTGAAGGTCATGCCGGTCGAGGACAATTCGCGCTGTACCTTCAGGTATCCACCGGAGACGTACATCTCGCTGAAGACCTTGTCGGCGGATTCGAGCCACAGGCGATTCAGCTCCCGCACGCTCTGGACCTTCTCGCCCTTCCGGCTCTTCTCCACCAGGGTGGCCATCACGGCCTCCACCGCCTTGTTCAGGGCCTCGCCCGTCATCTTGTTGAACTCGAGCATGGCGTTGCGCAGATCGACGAAGGCATCGAAGGCCCGCAGGAGCTTCGCCTGGTGTTCCCGGGTGACGCCGACGCTGGGAATCTCGGCAAGATCGGCGAAGGGCGCATACGGGGCGCCATCCTGTCCCATGGAGAGGAGACGACTCAGCCCCGCGGAGCCTCCCAGCATCATTTCCCCCAGATGTCCGCTGCCGGTGGCCGTGACCATCGAGGACATCCAGGGTTTCAGCAAGGGTCCCCACTCGCTCAGGTAGGACTGCCAGAGGCTCTGGGTATCCTTGGACAGATCGAGCAGGCCATCGGAGGCCCCGGTCAGCTGCTGAAACCAGTTGGTGGTAAAGCCGGCGAGCGGTGACCGCCAATCCTGGCCGGTATCCAGCTTGGGGGCAACCATCTGCCAGGCCCGGGTCAAGAGTTCCAGGCTGCGCATCATGGAGAATTGGCTGCCGAAGACCTGATGGCCGGCATCCCGCGCCACGCCCATCGGGTCCGTCCAGGACGACATGGACTGCTGAAACCAGTCCATGGGGTTCATCGAGAAGGGCTGTGGTTTCGGTTGGGCACCGACGGCGCGCCCGGCAAGATCCTGCCAGCTGTTCCAGACATTCTTCTGAGCCTCGGTCCAGGTCTTGAGCATTTGCTCGGCCTGTTCGGTCCAATCCGCCATCGGATTCCTCCTAATAAAGTGATTGTTAATATTCTAATCAAGCGAATTATTCATATAACGACCCACCCACCGTTCGCGGTGATAAAGGCGGAACACGCCGGCGCGTCATTAGGAATAGAGGCTCGAAACAAGCGGTTATTTATACTACAGCGCCGAGCGGCCTGCAACACGGCGGAATCGGGGGCTACCGAATGAGCAAGACGGCGGGCGGGGTGATCGATCACGATGAGGCGGCGGCCCCGAATCGGGGGGCGCGTGCTTATTGCAGAAGATTTGCGATCTGCTAATCTTTACACGCGACCTGCGGGTTCGGAACCTCTCCGCGAGCGCGAGCCCTATTCCCGCAGGGGCCTTATTCACCCAAATAAAAATGTCAGGAGGTACGGAGTGGAAGTAAAAGGCAGTGTAGTCGTGATCACGGGCGGCGGGACCGGCATCGGCGCCGCCGTGGCGAAAAACCTGGCCGAGGACAAAGCCAAGGTCGTACTTGCCGGTCGGCGTATCGAGCGCCTGGAGCAAACGGTCAAGGAGATCAAGGAGGCGGGCGGCGAGGCCATCGCGGTGCAGACCGATGTCACCAAAGAGGAAGACCAGAGCGCGCTGATGGACAAGGCGCTCGAGACCTTCGGCTCCCTGGACGTGGTTCTGGCCAACGCGGGGCGCTTCAACGACAGCCTGATGATCAATACCGACAAGGCCACCGGCAAGGTCAAGAACGTCATGACCACCGAGCAGTTCAAGTCGGTAGTGGATACCAACCTCATCGGCACCTTCCTCACCCTGCGCGAGGCCGCCCGGCGGATGGCCGACAGCGGTAAGGAGGGCCTGCTGCTGATTACCTCCTCGATCAACAGCACCGGCCAGATCGGCCAGCTCAACTACTCCTCCACCAAGGTCGCCCTCACCCTGTGGCCCAAGATCCTGGTGGGCGAGTTTCACCTGAAACACCTGCCGATCCGGGTCGTCGGCGTCTCACCGGGCTACACGGCCACGGAAATCCTCAAGGGCATGAACGAAACGGCCCTGGAGGTGATCCTCAAGGATGTCCACGTGGGCCATCTGGTCGAGCCGGAAGAGCTCGCCGGCACCATCAAGCACGTCATTTCCAACGACTCGATCGACGGCACCACCATCGAGGTGACCGGCGGTCTGGTCTACGGACCGCGGGCGCGGGCGAAATAGCCTCGACGGAAAACAAGAAGAACACGCAAGACCAAATTACGCCGCCGCCTCGCCAGGCGGCGGCGTTTTTTTTTGCGGGAACCGGTAAAAAGTTTTGCGTCCCGCGCGTCTTTGCGGTTCTATTGGCGATGGACAAGGTTTTCGTTCACTCGGCGCGGGGGTACCGACCTCCGCAAGACCTGGCGGTCAGGAACAGGGACCCCTATTGCATCGGGGAGAATCGCGCATGATTAAGATCCTCCTGGTCGACGACCACAAGCTGGTACGAACCGGTATTCGCCATATCCTGAAGGAGGTCGGGGATATGACCGTGGTGGGCGAGGCGGCGGACGGGGACTCGGCCCTGAAGCTGGCCGGTGATACCACCCCGGACGTGGTGCTCATGGATGTCAAGATGCCGGGGATGGGGGGTATCGAGACGACCCGGCGCATGGTCCGCCGGCTGCCGGACGTCAAGGTAATCGCGCTCACGGTGCTCGACGACGCCCCCTTTCCGACCTGTCTGCGCGAGGCCGGCGCGGTGGGTTATCTGACGAAGGGCTGTCCCGCCGAGGAGATGATCGAGGCGATCCGCTCGGTCGTCAGTGGTTCTCCCTACGTGGCCGTGAGTATCGCCCGCAGGTATATGTTGGCGGGTTGGCGCGGGGTCCATGCCGCCACGACCCCGTTCGAGGAGTTGTCCCCCCGTGAGCTGGAGGTGGCCATGATGGTCCTGGACGGCCAGCGCACCGGGGAGATCTCCAACCGCCTTTCCCTGAGCCCGAAGACGATCAGCACCTACCGCCAGCGCATTTACGGGAAGCTCCAGGTGAGTACGGATGTGGGTCTGACGCGGCTGGCTCTGCGCCATGGTCTGATCGAGGAGGATGCCTGAGCGGCCCGGATGTCCCGGATTGTGCGGGCATGGCCCCGTAGCCGTAGAGACGACGGATGGCGATTCCCGATCCGCGTCGGCTTCTGAAGCAGATCCCATCGCGTCCGGGCGTCTACCGGATGTTGGACGCGGCGGGAAAGGTCCTGTACGTCGGCAAGGCCAAGGACCTCCGGCGGCGGGTGGCGAGCTACTTTTCCCGCTCGCTGAACCAGCGTCTGCAGGCGATGGTCGCGCAGATCGCGGACCTCGAGCTCACCGTAACCCGCACGGAAGGGGAGGCCCTGCTCCTGGAGAGCAACCTCATCAAGTCCCTGCGGCCCCGGTATAACGTCCTGCTCAGGGACGATAAGAGCTATCCCTATATCCGACTGACGGTAAGCGACGAGTTTCCCAGGCTCGCCTTCTACCGTGGCCCCCGTACCGGGAACGACCGCCGGTTCGGGCCCTACCCGAGCGCCGGGGCGGTGCGCGAGACCATGCAGCTGCTCCAGAAGCTGTTTCCGGTCCGCCAGTGCGAGGATAGCTTCTTCCGCAACCGCTCCCGTCCGTGTCTGCAATACCAGATCAAGCGTTGCGGCGGTCCCTGCGTCGGTCTGGTGACTGCGGAGGACTACGCGGACGATGTGGACCACACCATCAAGTTTCTGGAAGGGCGCGCAGACGAGGTGGTCGAGGCGCTCGCACAGCGCATGGAGCAGGCGTCCGGGTCCCTGGCGTTCGAGCAGGCGGCGGTGCTGCGGGACCAGATCGCGACCCTGCGCCGCATCCAGCAGCGTCAGTTCGTGAGCGGGGAGGGCGGGGATCTGGATATCGTCGCCTGCGTGCAGGAGGGGGGGCTGACCTGCGTGCAGGTCTTCTTTATCCGCGCCGGCCGTAACCTGGGCAACAAGACCTTCTTTCCCAAGGCGCCGGAGGGGATGGACGGCCCCGGCGTGATCGGGGCCTTTCTCGCCCAGTTCTACGCCGACAAGGAGATCCCGCCACAACTTCTGGTGAGCCCGGACCCGGAGGATCGGGACCTGCTGGAGCGCGCCTTCAGCGAGCAGTCCGGGCGGCGGGTGGAGCTCCGGGCGCGGGTGCGTTCGGAGCGGGCGCGGTGGCTGGAGATGGCCCGCGGCAATGCGATGCTGGCGCTCAAGTCCCGGCTCGGCAGCCAGACCGGCTATGGGCAACGCCTGGAGGCCCTGCGCGAGGCCCTGGGGCTCGCCGAGCTACCGGAGCGTATGGAGTGCTTCGATGTCAGCCATACCGGGGGCGAGCGGACCGTGGCCTCCTGCGTGGTGTTCGACGGGGAGGGCCCCCGCAAAGCGGACTACCGGCGCTTCAATATCGAGGGGGTCACCCCGGGCGACGACTATGCCGCCCTCCGGCAGGCCCTGCTCCGCCGCTACACCCGGATCACGCAGGGGGAGTATCCGCATCCGGACCTCCTGTTCATCGACGGCGGACGCGGCCAGCTGGGCTCGGTCCGGGAGGCCCTGGAAGAAGCGGCGGTCTCGGGGGTCACCCTGGTCGGCGTCGCCAAGGGCCCGGACCGCCGGCCCGGCGCCGAGCAGCTCTGGTTGTCCGGCCGGAATACGGCCATTATACTCCCGAGCGATTCGCCGGCGATGCATCTGGTGCAGCAAATCCGGGACGAGGCGCATCGGTTCGCCATCACCGGACACCGTAAGCGGCGCGCCAAGGCGCGGACCCGCTCCGTGTTGGAAGAGATCCCCGGCGTGGGCCCCAAGCGTCGCCGGCACCTGTTGCGCCGGCTCGGCGGCCTACAAGGTCTGGCCCGGGCCGGGGTGGAGGACATCGCCCAGGTTACGGGCATCAGTCGCGCGCTGGCGCAACGGATCTACGATGCCTTTCACCAGGCATCCCCCCTGGCATGACCGTATGCGCTTTCCGGGACCGGGGCCTCGCCCGTCGTTGGTCGACACATACCCCTCGCCCGTTCCCGAGCCGGTGGTGTCTTAGCTTCGTGGTTTCCGGGATTCAGCGTAGAGACCTGCCCTCACCGTCATTGTTATTCGCAGATTACGCCGATTTTCACGGATTATTGCGTTTTTTCATCGGCGAGAATCTGCGGCTAGTGGTAAATTTTAGGACCTATATACATAGTTAGTGCCCCGTTTCACCTTATTTTTCGCTCTCAGCGCGGCGAGAAGCGGCCAGCCGCGAGGCGCGTGAGCGCAGGAA
>JAIZWN010000677.1 GCA_020443945.1 Candidatus Thiosymbion ectosymbiont of Robbea hypermnestra
AATCTGTAGGATGGGGCGCGAGACCACGCTAGGCTTTGCCTGTCCTATCATCCTATAGATCACAGCACTACCCAATTTACGTCTCGTATTCTGCTCGTGTATTTTCGACTGGTTTTTTTGCATCCGACTATTCTACCTTCAAACCTCGTAGTGTTAAAAAATCAGGATCACCACAATTAGCCAGAATCTCAATTTCTAAAAACTGCGTTTCAACTTGATTGGGTAGCTCGAAGTTATGCCAATTGCCCGGCACATTGGCGACACAAACATTATCAAAAGTCGCAACATTAACCCACGATTTCCCATCAACGCTTGTGTTTATTGTTATTGCTTTCGGCATACGGATGGTATGGCGATCTTGAGGCAAAAGACCAACTTGGGAGATTAATCTCATTTCTTTAAAGTCAATGGCGATTTTCTGAGGATAAGCCGGATTTTTTTCTGCATGCCAGCCCGGTTGTACTGAAGAGAGAAGGCCGAAGGGACCATAATTGTCTAAAGTTGAAGATGCGACTATTTTCGGTAGCTCAATAATGAGGTTGATCGAAGGGTTAACAGGCTTTGTGGTTACCTGGGACAAGTTTATCAGGTACGGTTGTACTGGGCTATTTATCGGTTCAAAACCATACGTATATCCAATCACCACATTTTCTGGGTCTTGCAAGAGACCGCTCACACAGGATTGGTTGAAAGCACAATCGACTAACTTAAAATTTTGATTTGGAATCTGTTCGCGAAGCAACGAATTAACCATCCATGGTACTGAAACAGGATTTTGTGAGCTTGCAAGCACGAAATTCTGGTCGTACTTAGTGGCGGTTTCAATGCCGATAGGCCGAGTAGTAGATGGAAGTACAACGAGGAGATGTCTGTTATTAATCCATCCTTTTTGTTCCACCCAGTCGTGTATTTTTGCTCGCATAGCCTGTATTTCAACGCCTGTGACAACCGCTTCAAGTATTGACAGGCGATGCTGTACTAAAGCTACTGGAAGTAAGAAACCCAGTAAGACAGCAATTGGTATTCCCTTTGAATTGACCTTCAAGATGTGCTTTAAAAACAGAGAAAGAAGTCCAGCAGTTGCAGCGCAATAAAATAAATTCCAGGGTAAATGGTGCCTTGTGGAAAAACCATCCATTTTACTGAACAACCATGGCGAAACTGATGCAATAAGGGTGAAGCCAGCAATTACAAAAATCAATACAGAAAAAAGAGGTAGAGATTTAACGCTACGCCCATTGTGTTTATATGAAAGCCATCCAAGGCCAATCGAAAAGGTAGCCAAAATAGCTATTGGTAATCCATGCCAAGTGGGGAAATTAAAGGGTGACATGGAATAAAAATATGTTGCTATTTCCTGTAACCGCTCGATAATGAGTTTAGGAGTCAATTGGATGGTCACTTCGTAATTTCCCAGATTTGGAAATTTTCCTCTAATTTTCTCTATAATAAGGACGCCGATCTTTATAAATGCATAATAGAAAACGGAAGAGAGAAAATAAAACGCAAGCGAATTAAAAAGAGTATAAATTCTCTTAGAAATTCTTTCTGAGACATTAAATCCGAACTCGATTAGAGTAAGTGGAATAACAATAAAGGCATAGGCTGGGTAAATTAAGCAAGCCAATATAAAAAACGCAGAAGAAAGGAATAATGTTTTGAGCTTGCTACAACCATTAATATTTCTCTGACTAAATAGTCTAAACGACGCTGCTGCAAATATGATAGAAATCAGTACCATCATCGCCGTCATGCCTTGAAGGAACATAAAAGAATATCCCGGAACCATGACCAAGGCCGATGCCGCAATCACTCCAGTTGCCGTTCCAGAAATAAATGGTGATAAGACCAATCCTAAGTAAAGTACACTTGCGATCACCACTGCAAGCATTATTGGTCGTAAAAAGAAAAAATCAGAGATGCTTGATACTACTGCGTGTTCCAGGCACTCTGTAATCCAAACTAATGGTCTACCGCTTTGGATATAAAATCTTGGGATCATTTTTACACATGACTGTGCTCTGTCAATTGATGATTGAGGATCGGTTGAATATCTGAATGCTCGCCACTGATCTTGTGTTACATAGTCAAATTGAAGCGTTGGTAGATACGCAAAAACCACTAGAAGTAGTGAGGCACCGATGACGAACCTGGAGACGGCGTCCTGAGCTCTCCATACTGCGATAAACCTTTGTAGATGCCGTGGAAAGATCATGTCATTTTCTCCAAAACCACAACTCACGGATGAATTGGAAGTAATAGGCGGCGCCCCACTGCAATATCTTGAGCTTTCTTTCACCGCCGATACGAGGCGGCTCGTCCCCTGGAATCTCAGTAATTTTCAGCTTGGCTTTTGCCGCGCGCACCGATAAAAGGGGCTCCCAACTGATTTTTGTCCGGAATAGCCTTTCAGGGAGCGCGTAGGCGTCTTCTCGGTCGAGCCCGAGCTCCTGAGCCATAGCCTTCCGATAGGCCCTGTAGATCACCATCGCATCGGTGTAGCGACCACCATGAAGCAGATTCACGGTGTGGGTGAAAAGCCAGTTGCCGAATCTTGTGACCATGTCGTCATCTTCGCTCCTGGCATCCCCGAGGTAGCGCGAAGCGATCACCATGTCGTAGCCTTCCTTTGTCTTGGCGATCAGATCGGGAATCAGTTCGGGTACTGAGTTCCCATCGGGGCTGAACGTGATCACAATATCGCCCGTAATCAAAGACCATACCTCCGTGTAGGCGTGTCGAAAGCCTTTTTGCTTCTGCACGTAGACTTCGTAGCTATTTTCGTATGCCCACTCGATCGTGCCATCCGTCGACCCACCATCGACAACGATGATTTGATCGACCCATGAGCGATCTACTCGCGGCATGATGGCTTTCATGCCTTCGATTTCATTGAGCGTCATTACCAGCAGTGTGACTTTCATTTTTTCTCCGATCTTTTCTTGTAAATCCCGGAGGCAAATTTAACGGCAGCCAGAAATGTGATGGCGGCCGATGCGATGAGAATCCCGTGGATAATCTCGCTGACATCGCTTTGTCGGGTTGTAAAGGTTTGCAAGGTGTCGCCGATGTAGGCGATTGCTATTGCTGGTGGTAACAGAAAGATGAATGTCGCCCACAAAAAGGTGCGATTGGATAGTGAGGTAAGGCCCAGCAGGTAGTTCAAGGGGCCGGTCGGAATAATCGGATTAATCCGAGCAAAGGCAACGAATTTCCAACCGTTACGCTCAAACTCATTTTGAACCCTGCTTACCCATTTGTTCTCAAACCGGTCCGCCAGGGGTTGTCCGATAAGCCAGCGCGCAATCAGGAGCGATAACCATCCCCCGATGGTGACGCCGATGGTGGAGTAGATACCACCTATCAAACCGCCCCAAAAGAAGCCTGCGGCAAGATTCAAGGGGAGTGAGGGTAACGCCGCGATAGTCGATATGGTATAGACCGATATGAATAATAATATTGCACCAATGGGGTACTGGTCTTTGTATTGTTCGATAATTGCAGGACTGAGCGCCCCACTTTTGTAATAATCCCAGGTCCAGATTACAAATACGGCAATTATCAAAAAAAGAAAAATACGCTTAGGCCCGATGTATCGTCTGACGCCTTTTTTCTTTCTGAGCGATTTGAGGAGAAATGTCATGTATCGAGGCTAAATTTCAGCAGGCATTGATGTCAAGGCAACAGAAATAGGGTCCGCCACTTTCTGAGTTTGACTGAAGGACGAAGTATGACATTCCTTGCCGCGTATGGGAAACCATGACCGGGTGTCCAAGGTTTCAGGGAGTGGGTAGCATTTTTGCTGTTGCCGCGAGGATGGATTCCTTCAGGGTTCCCGGAGCATGGGAAGGAGCAGGGAGTCAGTCCGCGAGATTCCGCGGGCGGGTGATGGCGATGAGCTGGGCGCAATCCGCGGCCAAGGCGTCCCAACCATCCGCTATCTCCAGCCACGCCAGGGTGGCGGTGGGAAGCAGTTTGCCGTCCCCCTGTTCGTCGTCCACCTCGTCGCTGGCAAGGTAGCGCACCAGGTCCTCCAGCCCCGGATTGTGCCCGACCAACAGGATGGTCCGCGCCTCGGGGGGGCAACGCCTCAACAGGCGCAGCAACCGCGGCGCATCCGCCGCGTATACCTCCTTCTTCCACTGAATCCTCTTCTTTTTGTAGTCTATCGACTTGCAAACCTTTTCCGTGGTCTGCCGGGCCCGTTGCGCCGACGAGCTGATCACCAGATCGGGCACCAGTCCTTCCCGATACAGCCACTCACCGACGCGCGGCGCATCCTTCTTGCCCCGCTTGGCGAGGGGGCGTTTGAAATCGCCGACGCCTGTATCCCAGTCCGATTTGGCATGTCGGAGGATCAAGAGTTCGCGGGGCATACGGAAAAGGGCCTGGGGTGAGGTGAAAAAGAGGGCCGGCTACCGGCCGGTGTGGAACCCGCGCCTTTGTAACATATTCGTAATATTCTGCAAGCTAGTACCCCATTTCACCCTATTTTACGCTCTCAGCGCGGCGAGAAGCGGCTAGATGCGAGGCGCGTGAGCGCAGGA
>JAIZWN010000678.1 GCA_020443945.1 Candidatus Thiosymbion ectosymbiont of Robbea hypermnestra
GACAATCGCTTTACTCTGGCATTTACGACAAGTATGAACGTTTGTTTCAGTAATCATAGCTGAAAACCCTGTGATTGGGTAGATGCTAAAAGTCGTGGGATCTTGAATGATTAAGAATTAACTATCTTGCTCTATCACTCTAGTATTTACCACTACCCATTCTGCTTATGGACTGGAGGCACATCGGACTTGCAGTAGAACAGAGTATCTACGCTCCTTCGCCTAACCGACGCGGCAGGATGCCGTTGCGTTTTCCCGCCCTACGTTTCTCATAACCGATTGTTATCCTTAGACAGTTTTTTAATTGAGAACGCCCCCTGGTCCGATTCCCTTGTCCTACCCTATACGGGGCTTGCCGCCGCCGAGCGAATGTCGGCAAGGACCCCATCCCACAGGCGGATGCGCGCACGGATCGCTTTTTGGGTGCTGTGCAGAGCCCTGGCGTATCGGTCTTGATCGTCCCCGACCATTTTTTTGAGAATGTTCATCGCGGCCGGCCCGTGTTGCTCGCTGTCCAGCTCGATGTGCCGTTCCAGGTAATAGACCATGCCGGGCGCCTCCTCGAGGGGAATACCCCACTGCGCGAGCAGGGTTCGGAACATCTTGGGAATGGAGTCCTCCTCGCATTCCTGTTTGGTCAGGGTATTGAACGTAGGTGTGCCGGGTGGAGTCCGATCGGGTCGAGGTACCGGAGCACTTCGACGATCGACCCCCGGAACGGGGCATCATGGTAGGCACAAGGGATAAGTGCGGCAAGCGAAGGAGTATCGGAAACCCGCCTGGACGGAAGATATCGCAATCTGAAACAATGCGGGACATCTTCACTGGGTTTTCCAGGGTTGTCCGAGGGGCGCCGCATCGTTCCGAGTCGGGGCTTTGTCGGTAGCGGCAGCCGGATCGGTGTCCTGAATCCGCCGTAGATCGGGAAGGGGGGTCATGCGGAATATTCTCGGGCGGGCGAAACGGATCCGTTTGGTGATTTTCGACGTGGACGGGGTCTTGACCGACGGTAGCCTTTTCCTGGGCGACGACGGCCAGGAGTACAAGGCATTCTATTCCCGGGACGGTCTGGGCATGGAGCTGTTGCAGCGCACCGGCGTTATCCTTGCCATCGTCACGGGTCGGACCTCGGAGGTGGTGCGCAACCGGATGGAGTATCTGGGGATCCGGCATGTGTATCAGGGGCAGCACGACAAGTTGCGGGCCTATGAGGCGCTCAAGAAGACCCTGGATCTGGATGACGAGCGGATCGCCTATGTGGGGGATGATCTGGTGGATCTGCCGGTTATGCGCCGGGTAGGGCTCTCGATTGCCGTGGCCGATGCCCATGCTCTGGTCCGACGCCATTGCCATTGGCGGACGCGGGCTCCCGGCGGGCGGGGCGCCGCGCGGGAGGTGTGCGAGCTGATTATGGAGGCCCAGGGCACCCTGGACGGGATGATCGCGCCTTATCTCTGAGTACATCAGCAAAACAAGTTACGGTTTTGTCGGCACGCGCGTCGCAATCTGCTAATAGGACAGGATTTTCAGGATTAACAGGATTAACAGGATTATTTTTTGTGGGTTCTGAACGTTCGCCGCACGGTGACACAGCGTCCAAAATTGACCCCTAGCGAGGCTTTGCCTTAAGACCACGAGTGCTCAACGCGAGCTGCGTCGCAAACCCCCAATAGGACAGGATTTAC
>JAIZWN010000679.1 GCA_020443945.1 Candidatus Thiosymbion ectosymbiont of Robbea hypermnestra
GACAATCGCTTTACTCTGGCATTTACGACAAGTATGAACGTTTGTTTCAGTAATCATAGCTGAAAACCCTGTGATTGAATTGGCAACCGAAGGTGATGGTTAAAATCCTGCGACGTCGTTAAAGCGTCAAAATCCAGTGCCGGGTAGATGCTAAAAGTCGTGGGATCTTGAATGATTAAGAATTAACTATCTTACTCTATCACTCTGGTATTTACCACTACCCACAAAACTACAACGCTACCAGAAGATTCCGGACCAGGACACCGCCGACGCGGCGACGCCTCAATTATGCCGATACCTCATCCGGTAGCCGCCGGTATCGTCGCGGTCGGTGAAAAAGGCGGTGACGAGGGGATGGTGGATCGGATCCCCGGACCGGTCCGGCTCCAGATTACACTCCGCCACATAGGTCTCGTGATCCGCTCCGTGCACCAGCACCCGGTACCAGGGCCTGTCCTTGCGCGGGCGTGAGTGCGCCACCCGGTTGTACCAGTAGTCGCTGCCTTGAAACATGGCATCGACGTCCACGACCACGCCCCGGTAGTTGAACAACCGGTGGCGAACCACCTGCCCGATGTGGAACTTGGCTTGCAGCGATTTCATGGTTCGGCGCCTTCCCCGAGCGTATCGACCAGGGCGGTCACGACTTGGGTCCAGGCCTGCGCCGTGTGATCCCGCTCATAACCGCCGCCACCCACGGCGAGGACCCGGCCCTCGCAGAGCCGATCGGCGATCCGGCACAGGGAAGCGGCTGCCGCCCGATGCACGGCCGTGCTCATCTGCAGGTGGGTAATGGGATCGCCGGCAAGGGCGTCCGCCCCGCATTGCAGCAGAATGAACTGGGGCGCGTAGTCTTCCAGAAACCGCTCGGCCGTGGGCCACAGGCGCAGGAATTGCTCGTCCCCGGCGAAGGGGGGCAGGGGCACGTTCAGCTTGGTGCCGCGGGCCGGGCCGGTTCCGGTCTCGTCGACATGGCCGGTGCCCGGATACAGATAGTTCCCATCCTCGTGGAAATCGACGATGGCGAGGTCCGGGTCATCGACAAAGGCATAGAACACCCCATCGCCATGGTGGGCGTCTATATCCACATAGGCGATGCGTTGAATGCCGTGTACCTGGCGCAGGGTCTCCACGGCGATGCCGCAGTCGTTGAAGACGCAGAAGCCGGCCGCGCCGTCGCGGCGCGCATGGTGAAGCCCGGCGATGGGCACCATGGCGCGGGTCAGCTCCCCGGCCATGATCCGCGCCACCGCATCCAGGGTGCTCCCGACGACATACAGCGCCGACTCGTAAATACCCACCACGGCCGGCGTATCCCCATAGTCCAGGTAGCCCTGGCCCGTCGCGGATTGCCGGCGTACCTGTTCCAGGTAGGCATTGGTGTGAAACCGCAGCACGTCCTCATCTTGGGCCTGGACCGGCGGCAGGGCTCGGATCCGCGCTTGCAGCCCCGACTCCGCGAGGGTGTCCCAGAAGGCGTCGTGGCGGTCCGGGCCGAAGGGATGCCCGTCGCCGAAACCATAGCGGGCGAGCTGCTCGCCGCCGTAAACACCGACTCGTTGCTGGATCGTCATGGCCTTGCTGCGTCTTCCATCGAGAACCTGGTACCCGTGCATCTTACCCGAAACGCCGCCGCGGAGCAGAATTGAACGCCCTGCCGGCAGCGGGGACAGGCAAAGCCCTCAGTACCTGAAGTATCCCCGCATTATTGCGATCTAAGACAACCAGTTGTAGAGCGTAGCTACTGTAGAGATAGACGTACATGAGGTATTGTGGTTCCTGGAAAGTAACCACACCGACCAGGAGCCCCTCATGCACGTCAGTACCATCTTACATCAACACCTGGAACCCTTGCTGCAACACCTCCACCGTCGCCGCTTGGCAACGCTGTTGGCGGCCGTGGCGTCCTGTCTGAGCGGACCGCGGTTATCACTGACCGATCTGGGGCGGCGGTTTGAGGGCCGGGCGAGACTACGCCATAAGATCAAGCGTTCGGATCGGCTGCTTGGCAACCGTAAGCTGCAAGGTGAGGCGCGGTCAATCTACGCGGCGCTCTGTCGGGTGACATTGAAACGTATCGCCGAACCGTTGATCCTGATCGACTGGTCAGATTTGAAGGCCGATCAGTCATTGTATTTGCTGCGTGCATCGCTGCCAGTAGGGGGGCGCAGTTTGACTCTGTATGAGGAGGTCCACCCGCAAAAGCAACGCGGCAACCGCCTGGTGCGGCAGCATTTCCTGCAACGCTTGGCAGCGCTGATGCCTTCCTCTGTGGCACCGATCGTGATCGCTGATGCCGGCTTCCGGGTCCCGTTCTACCGGGAGGTTGAACGCCTGGGCTGGCGCTGGGTGGGGCGGGTACGTGGACGCGACTACGTGCGTTTGAATCACGGTTGGGT
>JAIZWN010000680.1 GCA_020443945.1 Candidatus Thiosymbion ectosymbiont of Robbea hypermnestra
GCCGGAATGACGGCCAACGGGCGCCTTACCCATGACCCACGATCCCTTTGTGGCTTGGTGTCTTTGTGTGAGAATTGGAGGGGAAAGGGGTCAGGTCTTGACCTGTGCCTTCAAGGTCACGGATCAAGACCTGACCCCATTTCTTGCCATTTCTTGCTAAAGCGGCATAACATCCTTGAGTGAGGGGTATATAATGTTTATCTATCGACACCGAACCGCCGTTTCGGCCCTGTTCCGCTGGGAGGACACTTCGCTATGTTGACCTTTGCCGATTTGCACGAACAAAATCACAAGATCACGGAGCTTTCCAATGTTTTTCTCTATCTCGCCAAGGAAAGGCCCATGTGCGATACCGCCTGCGCGCGCGATCTGTTTTTCGAATACAAAAAGCTTGTCAAGGAGCATATGGAGCTGGTGGATCAGAAGCTGTGCGGCAAGCTCATCGCCTATTCGGATCAGGAGATCAAGAATACGGCCGACCGTTTCCTTTCGGGGTCGGTGGAGATCCGGAAGATTTTTTCCAAGTATGTCAAGACCTGGTGCTCGGAGAAGGACGGGGTGCTGACCATCCGCGATCACGCCGCGTTTATCGAGGAGACGCAGGAGATGTTCGCCCTGGTGTTGGATCGCATTCAGCGTGAGACCGAACACCTCTATCCGTTCATCCGCCGGCTCGAGGGGGGAGAGAGGTTGGTGGCCTGATTGCCGGGTGGGCAGTGGGTAGGGTTCGAGGGGGAGCGGAGCCGACGGTCGGCGGTGGTTTTTTGTCAGGGCATTACTTCGGTGGCCCCGGTATCCCATTTCACCTTATTTTGTAAGTTCATTTTGCAAGTTCATAACCGCTGCCGGCTTTGTGGTTTTCAGCGATGCGGTTCGTTGCGCTCACTGCCCATCCCACGAGGGGGGATCCGGTTGCGGGTAGTGGTTTGAATGTACGGAAGATTCCGGAATGGGATGTCAGGGTAAGGGGCCGGAGCGAAGAGGGGGGAGGGGGCCGAGATGTCCGCGGCCCCGTTGTTCGAGAGGGGGTCGGCCGCGTCAGTGCTTGAAGTTGTCGTGGCAGCCTTTGCAGGTTTTGGCGGTTTTTTTGAACTGTGTCTTCATGGCCGTCTCGTCGCCGCCCTTGGCGATTTCGGCCAGCCTGGCGGATTCTTTCCGTAGTGCCTGGTTTTTCTGTTGGAATTTGTCCCAGTCGAGCCAGATCTTGTCGTCGGCGTCGCTCTCGTCGTTGATGGAGTCCTCCGGGAAACCGGCGAGCAGGTCGAGCCGGGCGGCGGTGGCCAGGTCTTTAGCATGACGGGCAAAGGCGGTGGGGTCGAACGGTGTTTTGCCCTTGACCATGTTGCCCATGGCGGTGACGTTGTAGACATAGACGTTCATCAGGCCCTGGCGGTAGTCGACGGCCTTCTCGATATCGCCGGCTTGAGTGCCGGCGGCGCAGAGGGCGAGTGTCAGGGCCAGCAGGCCGGTGCGGGGTGTGTGCATTGTCGGTTCTCCCTGGGTGAACGGATGAGGACGGCGAGATCATGAGGGAAACCGGTGTCCGGTTTCAAGCCGTCGGGTGTCTGGGGAGTGGGGGGTAGGCTGTACCTATCCGTGAATGGGGACCTTGAAAAATTGCCTCTCGGCAATTTTTGAAGGTGCCTGAATGTCGATAACCGCTGGGAGGGAAAGGTCAGCCGGGCTATCGAACGATACAGGAGCCTGTGTGAAGATGAGTTTGAGGATTATCCGTACCCGTGTTGTTATTTCGTTGATTTTGCTGCTTGTGGTGCTGATTACTTCCTGGTCGCGCCTGCGTCATGTCGATGCGAGTGACCATGAGCCGCAACGCATTCCCGTCAAGATGCATCCGGCCTTCCGTTAAGGGTCCGTTGGCGGGCGGTTGAGCAGGATTTGCGGGGGCGCCGGGCGCTTGGGTTGTGGTCGGCCCTTGTGATGGACATGCTTGGCTCCGGGTCTCCGATCGGGAACCCCGGTCTGGCGGTTATTTGATTCTCATGCCCGGTTCGGCGCCTGCGTCCGGGCTCAGGAGGAAAAGCTCCTTGCCGCCGGGACCCGCGGCCAGGACCATGCCTTCGGAGAGGCCGAAGCGCATCTTGCGCGGGGCCAGGTTGGCGACCAGGACCGTGTGTCGGCCCACCAGCCCGGCGGGGTCGTAGGCGGCGCGGATGCCGGCCAGGACGGTACGGGTCTCGCCGCCCAGGTCGAGGGTGAGGCGCAGTAGCTTGTCGGCGCCTTCCACCTGGTCGGCGGCGGTGATGCGAGCGACCCGCAGGTCGATCCTGGCGAAGTCGCCGATCTCGATGGTGTCCGCGATGGGGTCCCGGGCCAGGTAACCTTCGGGGCGCGACTCGCCGGCGGCTTGTTCGTGGTCCCCGTCCCGAGCGGCGAGGTCGGCCTTGGCCGCTGCCAGCATGGCCTGGATCCGTTTGGGATCGACCCGGGTCATCAGGGGCTCGAAGGCGCCGATCTCGTGATCCGTCAGGGGCTCGGGGAGCGCGTCCCAGGTCAGCGGCGGTATCCGCAGAAAGTCCTCCGCGGCCTGGGCGGTGCCGGGCAGGATGGGGCGCAGATAGCCGATCAGGAGCCGGAACAGGTTCAGCCCCACGGAGCAGATGTCCTGGAGCTCTTGCCCGCGGTCGGCCGCCTTGGCCACTACCCAGGGGGCGCGCTCGTCGATGTAGCGGTTGGCCCGGTCGGCCAGGGCCATGATTTCCCGCACCGCGCGGCTGAATTCCCGGCGCTCGTAGGCCGCGGCAATGGCGGCGCCGGCCTGCACGAATTCGGCGTAAAGCGCCGGCTCGGCGGGTTGCCGCGCCAGCCGTCCGCCGTAGCGTTTCGTGATGAATCCGGCGCAACGGCTGGCGATGTTCACTACCTTGCCCACCAGATCCGCGTTGACCCGCAGGGTAAAGTCCTCCAGGTTGAGGTCGATGTCCTCGACGCCGGGCCCCAGCTTGGCGGCGAAGTAGTAGCGCAGGTATTCGGGGTTCAGGTGGTCCAGGTAGGTGCGGGCCTTGATGAAGGTGCCGCGGGATTTGGACATTTTCTGCCCGTCCACCGTGAGGAAGCCGTGGGCGAAGATGGCCGTGGGCGTGCGGAAGCCCGCGCCGTGCAGCATGGCCGGCCAGAAGAGGGCGTGGAAGTAGATGATGTCCTTGCCGATGAAGTGGTAGATCTCGGCGTTCGAGTCGCGACCCCAGAAGTCGTCGAAGACAAGCCCCTCCGTGCGTGCGCACAGGTTCTGGAAGCTGGCCATGTAGCCGATGGGGGCGTCCAGCCACACGTAGAAGAATTTGCCCGGATGGTCCGGGATCTCGAACCCGAAGTAGGGGGCGTCGCGGGAGATGTCCCATTCCTTGAGGCCCGCCGCGAACCATTCGTCGAGCTTGTTGGCGACCTCGGCTTGCAGGCTGCCGCCGCGGGTCCATTGCCTGAGCATGGGCTCGAAGTCCCCGAGCCGGAAAAAGTAATGCTCGGATTTGCGTTTCTCCGGCACGGCGCCGGAGATGACGGAGCGGGGGTGTTTGAGCTCGGAGGGGGAGTAGCTGGCGCCACAGGCCTCGCAATTGTCCCCGTACTGATCGGGGGTCCCGCACTTGGGGCACTCGCCGACGATGAAGCGGTCCGGCAGGAAGATCCCCTCCACCGGGTCGTAGGCCTGGGTGATGGTGCGGTTGGCGATGTGGCCCCGGTCCCGATTGCGCGCATAGACCAGGTCGGAGTACTCGCGGTTCTCCGGCGAGTGGGTCGAGTGATAGTTGTCGAAGCCGACGCGAAAATCCGCGAAATCCGCCTTGTGTTCCTCGGCCACCTGGGCGATCAGCGTCTCGGGCTCGATGCGGTCCTGACGGGCGCGCAGCATGATGGGCGTGCCGTGGGCGTCGTCGGCGCAGACGTAGTGACAGCGGTGCCCACGCATCTTCTGGAAGCGGACCCAGATATCCGTCTGGATGTATTCCACCAGGTGACCGATGTGGATGGGGCCATTGGCGTAGGGCAGGGCGCTGGTAACCAGGATGTCTCGTGGGTTTTTCATGATGAGGGTAGGGGAAACAACGGGCTCCGGGCGGGTTTCGGCCCGCCCGTACAGCGGTATGGGAGGGGACGCGGTCAACGGAAAATTGGTGCCGAGGGTCGGACTCGAACCGACATGGTGTTGCCACCGGTAGATTTTGAGTCTACTGCGTATACCAAATTTCGCCACCCCGGCAGGGAATCGGCGGGATTGCGCCACGGGCCACGGGGTTGCCGGCGCCGGAGCCGCCCGTGCGCGAAGCTGCCAAGTATAGCGGTTCCCACCGCCGGAGCAAGATTGAACCGCGCCCGGATAGCCGCAACTCTACCATGAAGGGGGTAGTGTTCTAACTTTGTTGTTTCCGGGATTCAGTGTATATCGCCAGGGAGAACAAGGTTACGGCACCACCGCTGACAGGTCGAGCCATTCTTCGTGGTTCGTGCGGTCTTCCAATCGTACAGGATTAACAGGA
>JAIZWN010000681.1 GCA_020443945.1 Candidatus Thiosymbion ectosymbiont of Robbea hypermnestra
GCAGGCTCGTGGCCTCAGGATGGGACGGCTTCCCCAGGTCTTTCCATCAGGTCCTTTTATAACCTTTCTTGGTGTTTTGGTGTTTCCTTGGAAACAGAACATACAAGGATGGGTAGAGGCGCACCAATGAGTTTGGGGTATACCAATAAGCTTGACCGCGCCGAAACCCATCTTTAAGTGATGGGTTTCGGCGCGAGAAGAACTGTGCCGGAAACCACTATCCGCGCCAGCGCCTCTACCCATCCTACGAACTCGGATTGATCGAGGAAGAACGATGCCTACCAACGCCACAGCCGTCCACCTTGCAGTCAAGAAGGGACAGGTCACCTTCAATGCCGAAGGAAACGATATTGAGGCGACTAGGTATTTCAGCCGCGTTATCCACTGGCCAGGCAAAACATTGTCCGGGGTCACAATCGGGCGCGGATACGACATGGGTAACCGAACAAAGGCAGCCGTTAAATCGGACATGATTAAGGCTGGCCTCCCCGCCGATAAGGCAAAAGCCCTCTCCGAGGGAGCCGGACTCAAGGGAACCAAAGCAAAGGAATTCGTGGAGAAAAACAGGCAGACAATCGGCAAGATCACCCATGCGCAGCAAGTCAAATTGTTCGATAACATCTATCCTGACTATGAAGGTCGCGCGAAACAAAACTATGATAGATGGACCGCCGGGGAAAAAGACAGAGTCGCGTGGGATAAGCTCGACCAAGCCATTCGGGACATCCTCGTAGACTTCGTTTACCAAGGCTTTACAAAAGGCCCTAATCCAATGAAATCTGGTATGAACAACGACTTCGATGCGTTGATAAAGTACATTAACGGAACCGCGGCGATGAAGCAATACGAACCTGGGCGTAACCGAGTAAAATATTTGAAGAATCACAAACCAATTAAGAACGTAGGGGCAAAGAAATGAGGTTATTGCAAACCTGTTTGTTGATGATTACCTCTACCACTTGCGTGGCCCAGCCTCTAACGAGCGATGCCTCGAACGAAGGCATCGATTGTGCGGAAATCACCACGAGTCCGCAGATAAACGACTGTGTGCATCAGGAGATGACGGCCTCGAACGCGCTCCTTTCGAACGAATTCGTGAATTTCGGGCAACGCACGGAGCGTATTTACGCAAGCCACCCGGAGCTTGGCAAGGAACTCATCGAGAGGGTACGGAAAGCTCAAGACGCCTGGATCGCCTTCCGTGACTTAAATTGCAACGTCGATGCATTCGAGGTCGAGGAGGGAACACCCGCTTACATAACTACGGTAAACAACTGCATCATTCGCATGAATGCCGAGCGAATCGAGGATCTGACGAAGCTGCCACACCGGAATCTTTGAGATATCCGAATCTCCTCTGGCTCCCACGCTCCAGCGCGGTAGGATGGGTAGCGTGGTAGGATGGGTAGAGGCGCGCCGATGAGTTTTGGGATATACCAATAGACTTGTACCTGTTGATAACCGACTGATTTTCAAGCTATTTTGAAGTTCCACAGGCCGGCTGAGAGGAGAAAG
>JAIZWN010000682.1 GCA_020443945.1 Candidatus Thiosymbion ectosymbiont of Robbea hypermnestra
GGGTTGACATGCAGGGCCTCATAGAAGGTTGGGGTGAGGTCGCCCCGACAGGGGCGATGAACCCCAACGGCTTTGGCTTGACAGGGCAATTTGTCGGGGTTGCCAGCCCACCCCAACCTATGGGTTGGTTCCCTTTCCGGTTGGCAGTGGTGGATTTTCAGCTGATTCGACCGCCCGTGGCCACCAAGCCGGCGCTCCTGGCGATTTGATGGGTACGCGGCGCTTTGGGTGTCCGATAGGCCGCCGGAGTTTGGGAGCCGCTGTGGTCTGATGAAGCACTCGACCGGCCTGCCGGGCGCCCGCTTTACCCATCCTACCCGGCTTGCCCGGACTGCTCCACGGCCAAAAGCTAGGATCCCATTGCCGCTGGGGTTCCGGCTGCCGAAGCACTTGACATCAGGGCGGCTTCTCGCTTTCTCTATGCGCTCTTTGCCATCCGGATGCAGGCAACCCCATGAATCTGGTCGTCGTCGAATCGCCCGCCAAGGCGAAAACCATCAAGAAATACCTGGGCTCCGACTTCGAGGTCGTGGCCTCCTACGGCCATGTGCGGGATCTGGTGCCGAAGGAGGGGGCGGTGGACCCGGAGCAGGGATTCTCCATGCAGTACCAGGTCATCGAACGCAACGAGCGGCATGTGCAGAGTATCGCCAGGAAGCTCAAGCAGGCCCAGGCCCTGTATCTGGCCACCGACCCGGACCGCGAAGGGGAGGCCATCTCCTGGCATCTCTATGAGCTTCTGAAGGGCCGCCGTCAGCTCGGCAAACGGCCGGTGTACCGGGTCGTCTTCAACGAGGTCACCAAGCGCGCGGTGCAGGAGGCGGTGGCCCATCCGCGGGAGCTGTCCGCTGACCTGATCAACGCCCAGCAGGCGCGGCGCGCCCTGGATTATCTGGTGGGCTTCAACCTCTCGCCCCTGCTGTGGCGGAAGGTCCGGCGCGGCCTGTCCGCCGGGCGCGTCCAGAGCCCCGCGCTACGGCTCATCGTGGAACGGGAGCAGGAGATCGAGGCCTTCGAGATCCGGGAGTACTGGACCGTCACCGCGGACGCGGCCAAGGAGGACAAGGACTTCGAGGCCAGGCTCACCTGGTTCGCCGGCGAGAAGCTGGAGCAGTTCAGCATCCGGGACGAGGCCCGCGCCCAGGAGATCGAACGCGCCCTGGTGCAGGCGGCCCAGGGGCGGCTCCTGGTCGAGCAGGTCGAGCGCAAGCAGCGCAAACGCAATCCCGCCCCTCCTTTCATCACCTCCACCCTGCAACAGGAGGCGGCGCGCAAACTCGGCTTCACCACCCGGCACACCATGCGCATCGCCCAGCAGCTCTACGAGGGCGTGGCCGTCGGCGGCGACGCGGTGGGCCTCATCACCTACATGCGTACCGACTCGATCAATCTGGCTGCCGAGGCCCTGGACGAAATCCGCGGCTTCGTCGCCGAACGCTACGGCGCCGACCACCTGCCGCCCAAGGCGCGCCTCTACAAGACCAAATCCAAGAACGCCCAAGAGGCCCACGAGGCGATCCGGCCAACCTCCATCCGGCGCACCCCCCAGGAACTCAAGGCCCATCTGACCGCGGAGCAGGCCCGACTCTACGAGCTGATCTGGAAGCGCACCCTGGCCTGCCAGATGGCCCATGCCCTGATCGACATGGTAGCGGTAGACCTGACCGCCGACGCGGGCAACCGGTTTCGGGCCACGGGCTCCGCGGTGGTCAGTCCCGGTTTCATGCGCGTCTACCTGGAAGGCCGCGACGACGCCAAGGGTGCGGACGACGACCAGGAACGGATGCTGCCGCAGCTCAAGGAAGGCGAGCGAGTAGACCTCAAGGCCATCCGTCCGGAACAACACTTCACCGAGCCGCCGCCGCGCTACACCGAGGCCTCCCTGGTCAAGGCCCTGGAAGAATACGGAATCGGCCGCCCCTCCACCTATGCCAGTATCATCTCCACTCTCCAGGACCGGGAATACGCGGCGCTGGAGAAAAAACGCTTCCACCCCACGGACGTGGGCCGCATCGTCAACCGGTTCCTCACCGAACACTTCACCTCCTACGTGGATTACGATTTCACCGCCCGGCTGGAAGACGAGCTGGACGCCGTCTCCCGCGGCGAGGAAGACTGGATCCCCCTGCTGGAGCAATTCTGGAAGCCCTTCAAGGGCCGCGTCGATCACACCCAGGAAAACGTCAAGCGTAGCGACGTCACCCAAGAGATCATCGAGGAAACCTGCCCCCAATGCGGCGCGCCCCTGTCGATCCGTCTCGGGCGACACGGCCGCTTCATCGGCTGCACCAAATACCCCAAGTGTGACTACACCCGGGACCTCGGAGACGCGACCGGGGCCGAACGGCCGCCGGCCGAAGTGGTCGCGGACCGCCGCTGCCCGGAATGCGGCGCCGAGCTACAGATCAAGCACGGCAAATACGGCAAATTCATCGGCTGCGGCGCCTACCCCAAGTGTCGCTACATCGAGCCCCTGGAACGACCCGAAGACACGGGCGTCACCTGCCCCAAATGCAACCAGGGGAGCCTGCTCAAGAAAAAATCGCGGCGGGGCAAGCTCTTCTACTCCTGCGCCACCTACCCCAAATGCGACTACGCGGTCTGGAACCAGCCGGTCGCCGAGCCCTGTCCCCAATGTGCTTGGCCCATACTCACGCTCAAAACCACCAAGCGCGCCGGGGCCCAAAAGGTCTGTCCCCAGAAGGACTGCAACTACACCGCCCCGGCCGAGGAGCCGGCCGCATCCTGATTTCGATCGAACTCGGCCTTATAGATGAGCAAAGACCGTCAGGGACGGCGGGCATGTCCAACGGCGACGACGCACCCTACCCGGCGGATGTTGGGCAGGGCACACGTCCTAGTGTACCTTGCCCAATCTACAGGGCGTGTCAGCATTGCTCCCAGGGTAGTCCGCGGAAGCGCCAACCGCCGCTGGTGCCCCGGTGATGACTTTCATCCAGCTCGCCCTCGAAGCCCTCGTCGATATGGAAGACATTCCGCATCCCGCCTTCCACCAGGGCCTTGCCGGCCTCCAGGGAGCGTTTCCCGCTACGGCAGATGAGGATGATCGGCGCGCAGGGGTTCTCCTGGGTGCATACCGCCCCGCCGAGCAGGAGCTTGCGAATCTCGGTCTCGAAATTCGGGTTGATCGTCCAGTCGGGCTCATCGATCCAGGCGACGTGGATCGCGCTGGTCGGGTGGCCGACGAACAGGTATTCCATGGTGGAGCGGATGTCCACCAGGAGCGCCCGGGGGTCGTCCTGGACCATTTGCCAGGCTTGTTGCGGAGTGAGACTCTTGATGTCGTGTTCGCTCATGTTCCGAATTCTCCTTGTGGTCATAGTTCGGAGCCGAGTATAGCCGTCATCCGCGGGGTTGCCACTGGGATGCGGATTGCCCGTAGGGCGAGTAGGCCACATTTGCTGGTAATCGACAGGGCGTGCAGGTAGTCGGGAAGAACCAGGATCGTGAACTCAAACCGATCAGGATCAATTGTTAATCCGGCGAGGGTCCAATGACATTCAAAACAGCCGATCTTTATGATGACCATGGTGACCGGGTCCAGGTCTGCGATCCCATCTTCCGGGATTTCGGCGGTCACGCCCGCTTCTGCGGCCCTATCGCCACGGTCAAGTGTTTCGAGGACAACTCCCAGGTCAAGGCCGTTCTGGGCGAGCCGGGCGCGGGTCGGGTGCTGGTGGTGGATGCCGGCGGCTCCCTGCGTTGCGCGATGCTCGGCGACCTGATCGCGGCCAGCGCTGCCGAGAACGGCTGGTCCGGGGTGTTGCTGTTCGGCTGCGTGCGGGACGCGGCTGAGATTGCCGGTATGGCGCTGGGGGTAAAGGCGCTGGCCACCAATCCGCGCAAGAGCGAGCGGCGCGGGGAAGGGCAGCGGGAGATCCCGGTGCGCTTTGCCGGGGCCTGCTTCCGGCCGGGGGATTACCTCTATTGCGACGAGGATGGCATCCTGGTCTCCCCGGAGGCGCTCGAAGTTTCGGCGGGCGGCGGCAACCCTGCTCCGGCATCGACCGTGACATGACACGGGTGCTGGCACGCGCATCGAGTGCCGGCGGTCCCAATCGTAGGGTCCGCTGTGCGGACCATCATTCAGCTTGTAGGATGGGCAAAGCAGAGCGTGTCTATTCTCTGGTCCAAGTCTCCGGTCACCGCCCAGGGTCGTCTGGGCCGAGGTTCCCTGCCGGATGCACACAGCGAAGCGTGCCCATCAAATCTGGTTCCCGATTATGGCTCGATGGGCACGCGCGCGCTTTGGATATTCGACAGGCCATCGGGGTTTGGGAGCCGCCGTGACCTGACCGGGACGCTCGACCAGCCTGCCGGGCGCTTGCTTTGTCCATCCTACCCGCTGTGCCCGCAAAGCCGGCGGTCCCAGTTTCCTGGAGTTTGGGAACGAGCCAAGTGGAAACCCGTCATTCCGGCAGGGAATGCCGTAACCCAGACACCAGGGATGGCAACCCGAAGCCGGCAACCGACTTACTGTGGCTCGCTCCCACGCTCCGGAGCGTGGGAGCCAGAGACGGAGAGGGCTTATGCAAAGATGGTGCAGACATCAGGCAGTACAGATCCCGGCAACCTGCCGTCCCTGGCATCGGCAGGTTCTGGTACTCCCTGCCAGAATGACGGGGTGGAGCAACTCGTAATATCGATGGAAATGAGGCGCTAGGCGGATCTTCCGATGGCATGGGCTCTGGCCAAGCGGATCGCCACGGCGATTCGTGCCGGCTTCGATCATCATTACCGGCGGTATCGGGCGATGACCGCCGGGGCGTGGCAACGGTTCGAGAACGCGGATTGGGCCGCGGTGCAGGGCGCCTCCCGCGAGTGCATCGGTTACTACGACCGGCACGTGGACACGACCATCGCGGATTTGCGGGCCGAGTTCGGCATCCGGGAGCTCGACGAGCCGCTGTGGCGGCGGGTCAAGGTCGAGTACCTGCGTCTGCTGCCCGAGCATCGCCAGCCGGAGCTGGCGGAGACCTACTACAACTCGGTCTTCTGCCATCTGTTCCACCGCGCCTACTACAACAACGAGTTCATCTTCGTCTGGCCGGTGCTGTCCACCGAACACCTGGAGTCGGAAACCCCCAACTTTCGCTGCTACTACCCGACCCGGGACGGCTTCGCCCAAGTCATCTGCGAGATCCTGTCCAGCTTCGAGTTTCGTCTACCCTTCCCCGCCATCCGGCGCGATCTGCGCCATCTCATCCGCGCCATCCGGACCCGGTTCCCGAGCGGTGGGGAAAGGCACCAGAATTTCCAGCTCGCGGTTCTCAGCCGGGTCTTTTATCGCAACAAGGGCGCCTACATCATCGGCAAGGCCATCAACGGGGCCGATCAGATCCCCTTCGTCATTCCGATCCTGAACGACGAGTCCGGCGGCCTCTATGTGGATACCCTGCTCACGGGGAACGACGAGCTCTCCGCCATCTTCAGCTTCTCGCGCGCCTACTTCATGGTGGATACCGAGGTGCCCGCCGCGGTGGTCGAGTTCCTGCAGCCGCTGATGCCCCACAAGGGCAAGGCGGAACTCTACACGGCCATCGGTCTGCACAAATTCGGCAAGGCCGAGTTCTATCGCTCGTTCCTCAAACACCTGCACTATTCCAGCGACGGCCTGGTGGTCGCGCCGGGCATCCGCGGCATGGTGATGTGCGTCTTCACCCTGGCGTCCTTTCCTTATGTGTTCAAGGTCATCAAGGATCGCTTCCCGTCACCCAAAACGACCACCCGGGAGACGGTCAGGCAGAAATACCAACTGGTCAAGCTGCATGATCGCGTCGGGCGGATGGCCGATTCCTGGGAATATTCCGATGTCGCCTTCCCTCGGGAACGCTTCTCCGACGCTTTGCTGACCCAGCTTCGGGAAGAAGCGGCGAGCAGCCTGGCGATTGAAGGCGATCAGGTCATCATCAAACACCTCTACATCGAACGGCGCATGCGTCCCCTGAATCTCTATCTGGAATCGGCGAACGCGGAACAACGGGAACACGCGATCCGGGAATACGGCGACGCCATCAAACAGCTGGCCGCCGCGAATATCTTCCCAGGCGACTTGCTATTCAAGAACTTCGGCGTTACCCGCCAAGGCAGGGTGGTCTTTTACGACTATGACGAGATCTGCTACCTGACCGAGTGCAACTTCCGGGAGATCCCCCAGGCGCCCTTCCCGGAGCTGGAGATGGCGGACGAGCCCTGGTATACGGCGGCACCGGGGGATGTGTTCCCGGAGGAGTTCGCGACCTTTCTGCTTACGGACCCCCGCATCCGGGCGTGCTTTCTGGCCCATCATCGGGAGCTTCTGGACGCCGCCTGGTGGCGAAGCCGTCAGGAGGGCATCCGCCAGGGACACCTGGAAGACGTATTCGCCTATCCGGCGCAGCGGCGCTTCCAGCGCGCATGAGTATGAGCCTGAGACGAGCAATGGGCCTTTTCCAATCCGCGGATTTCGTAGCTTCCCGCGGATAAGAAACGAAAAAATCCGGCTACCGAATTTTTCAAGTGCCCTTCAATCGATATTGCGGACTTTCATCGGGGGGAAAGGGGTCAGGTCTTGACCCGTGCCTTCAAGGGTCACGGATCAAGACCTGACCCCATTTCCCTTGGTCTTCATCCCCTTGATCGCATCCAGGGATACCTTGGCTTTGAACTCCGGGGGTGGATCTTTCGCTTGCTTGACATGGTTGATACCTCGGCAGGGCGGTTACTGTTGCCCGTAGTTACTGTTGGGTCCCGGATGATTGCATAGGGACTAAACTTGGGCCATTGTTGCGTGGCCGGGCGGTTTTGGCGTTACTCGTAGCCGAC
>JAIZWN010000683.1 GCA_020443945.1 Candidatus Thiosymbion ectosymbiont of Robbea hypermnestra
GTGCCGACAAAACCGTAACCTGTTTTGGTTGTGTCCGGGATTCGGCGTATATACCCAGGGACAACAAAATTACAACACCACCATCGTCTGATCACGGAACCCCTTGACGCCATCGCGTCGGAAATCACCCCCGCCCGGGAATTTAAAAGACAAAACGCTCCGGCCGCGGGGCCTTCTCCAGTGCGGGCACACAGGTCTCCAGCAGCGACCGACGGTGGAAGTCCCGCTCAGTGGCGCGGGTTACGAGCAGGGCCTCCATGACCGGTTCTTCGCCGACGACGGCGAACAGACGCCCGCCGGGGGCCAGCTGATCTTCCAGGATACCCAGTGCCGCGGCGTCCGGTAAGGAGCCCGTCACGGCAATTACATCGAAGGGTTGCTCCTCCACCGGCCCCGCGAGACCATCCCCGACCCGTACCTCCAGCCGCCGCGGCTTCAACCCCTGCAAACCCGTGCGCGTCCGTTCCGCCAATTCCGCGTGGATCTCCATGCCCACCAGGTGACCGCCGAGACGGCACAGGCAGGCTGTTACATAACCCGTCCCGGTACCGATCTGCAGGATCTTATCCTGCGGCCGGATGGCGAGGGCCTGCAGCATGTGGGCCACCACCTTGGGCGCCAACATACTCTGTCCCTCCCCGATGGGAACCTCCAGATCCGCATAGGCCAGATTGCGATAGGCCGCCGGAACGAACTGCTCCCGGGGGAGCTCCGCCATAACCGACAACACCTCGTCGTCCATGACATTCCAGGGGCGGATCTGCTGTTGAACCATATTGAAGCGGGCTTTGTCGATGCTGATATCCATGACCGAAGGCCGTTGCGTCAGTGGTTGAACCGATGGAGAAACAAGACTACGGAATATATGGTCGTTCGGCAAGCCGCCGCGAGCGGAGCGCGGCCCCCGAAAGACAGGACGGAATTGAAAACAAAACCCCCGCCCCGCCGTAGCGGAGCAGGGGCTCATCGTGTCCGGGCCGCGCCCGAACGGGGATTACACCGGCTTGCCGCGGAAGACGACCATCTCGGTGCCCTTGCTCTGGGCGTAGTTGTCGTAGCCGATCAGGCGCACATGATTTTTGGCGTGGGTCTTGTGGCAGGCCTCGGCCTCGTTCAGCACCGTGTCCACGTCGGACTCGCCGAACATGGGCAGCTTCCACATGTACCAATAGGAGCCGGTGGCGTTCTCCGGCTCGGTATGCTCGATGGCCGGGTTCCAGCCCTTGGAGATGATGTATGCCACCTGCTTGCGGAGCTGGTCGTTGTCCATCTCCGGCAGGTAGGAGAAGGTCTCGAATTTGCGGCTGTTCACGTCGCTCAGACTGGACTCATAGTCTTGCATTTCACTCATTGGGTTATTCCTCTGCGAATTCTCGATAGGGTTGACGCGCTGACGGTGTATGAGCGCGGGCCCGGCGGCTCGACCGCCGGGACACCGAATCCCTTACTTATGCGCGACATCCAGTTTGTCGACCGTGTCGAACTCGAACTTGATCTCCTTCCAGGTGTCCATGGCGGCCTTGAGCTCGGGGCTGGCGGTGGCGGCCTTGGTCAGGATGTCCTTGCCTTCCTTCTCCACCTCGCGTCCCTCGTTGCGGGCCGCGACGCAGGCTTCCAGGGCTACGCGGTTGGCCGCGGCGCCGGCGGCGTTGCCCCACGGATGGCCCAGGGTGCCGCCGCCGAATTGCAGACAGGCATCGTCGCCGAAGATGGTGACCAGGGCCGGCATGTGCCAGACATGGATACCGCCCGACGCCACCGGGAATACGCCCGGCATGGAGCCCCAGTCCTGATCGAAGAAGATACCGCGGGAACGGTCTTCCTTGATGTAGGAATCGCGCATGATGTCGATCCAGCCCAGGGTCGCTTCACGGTCGCCTTCCAGCTTGCCGACCACGGTGCCGGAGTGCAGGTGGTCACCGCCGGACAGACGCAGGAGCTTGGTCAGGACGCGGAAGTGGATGCCATGATGCGGGTGGCGGTCGATAACGGCGTGCATGGCGCGGTGGATATGCAGCAGGAGGCCGTTGTCGCGGCACCACTGGGCCAGACCCGTGTTGGCGCACCAGCCGCCGGTGATGTAGTCGTGCATGATGATGCGGGCATTGAGCTCCTTGGCGTGCTCGGCCCGCTTGAACATCTCGTCCGGCGTCGGCGCGGTGACGTTCAGGTAATGGCCCTTGCGCTCGCCCGTCTCGGCTTCGGCCTTGTGAACGGCTTCCATGACGAAATCGAACCGCTGCCGCCAGCGCATGAAGGGCTGGGAGTTGACGTTCTCATCGTCCTTCGTGAGATCGAGACCACCGCGCAGGCACTCGTAAACCGCACGGCCATAGTTCTTGGCCGACAGACCCAGCTTCGGCTTGATGGTGCAGCCCAGCAGCGCACGGCCGTACTTGTTGAAGATATCGCGCTCGACCTGAATGCCATGGGGCGGGCCGTTGCAGGTCAGGACATAGGCGAGGGGGAAGCGCACGTCTTCCAGGCGCAGGGTCCGCACGGCCTTGAAGCCGAACACATTGCCCACCAGGGAGGTGAAGACGTTGACCACCGAGCCTTCCTCGAACAGGTCGATGGGATAGGCGATGAAGGCGTAGAAACGCTCGTCGTCGCCGGGCACGTCCTCGATAGCGTAGGCGCGGCCCTTGTAATAGTCCAGATCGGTCAGCAAGTCGGTCCAGACCGTGGTCCAGGTGCCGGTGGAGGATTCGGCGGCAACGGCGGCGGCGGCCTCCTCACGGGGCACGCCCGGCTGCGGGGTGATCTTGAAACACGCCAGGATATCGGTGTCCTTCGGCGTGTAATCGGGCATCCAGTAAGTCTCGCGGTATTCTTTCACGCCCGCGCTGTATGTCTTGGCCATTGGCACATGTCCTCTTTGAAGTAGGTAAAATGAAGCCGGCGCTACCCCGCCGGCATCGAGCCGGGGTACCGTTTCATGGCTATTCCATGACGGAACCTGGGGCTATTATAAAAAACAACCCCATAATTTCTAGTCAATCTTTTTGATAAAAGGCATAAGAGATAGCTTATGGGTATCTCGAAAAATCGCCTCCCCGCAATTTTTCGAGATGCGAAGCGAAAACACAGTCCGGCTGGGACGCCGGAATCTGCCGATGCCAGGGACGGCAAAAGCCGAGGGATCGTAAGAGGCTGTCTAGGAACCCCCTTGTGGCAGAAGGCTCGATCGAAAATTAACTCTATGTTTTTAAAGGGTTTAGTCAGATAGAGACTGTCTAAAGAGGCAGTCTCTAAACTTATCGGGCCGCTGGGTGGCCCATCGACATTTAAAAGTTCACCACCACCTCCATAGGCTGGGAGAGCCATTAAAGGGGTTAGGTTTTGACCTGTGCCTTCAAGGGTCACGGATCAAGACCTGACCCCATTTCCTCGGAGCGTAGAGGAAAGGCAAGCGGTCGGCTTGAGCGGCCATGTTAGGCATTTGGTAGGTCTCATAGCAGTGTGGAAATAGAAAACTGGCAGTCTTGCGCAGACTTGGCCAATTCCTGCAATTTAGTGATACGTTCTCTTATATATTTATCAACCTCATCATCAGACTTTTGTTTTACAGAATCGGTGATGTTTATAAACTCCATCATAAATTGCTGCATTCCTAACTCACCCTGTTGTAAGGCAGAAAATAGTTCTAGCAAATCATCCTTTTTTCCCAACTTACGATTTAGGTTTTCATCAGAGTAGAATCGCTGTAATTCATTTGCGGCATGAAAAATCGGAGCACACATGCCATTCATGCGTGCGTGTGATTCAATTTCTCCTTGCTCCATACTGGTTAAAATACTTCTCTTTTTATCTGAATCTTTAGCTAATAAGGCTTGATTTAGCCTCATTGAGGTGTATATGCAAGCCGAAGCGATAGCAGATGATAAATCATTTACCTCTGAGATAATCTCGGACCTAACTTCTGATCCTTTCTTAAGGGCTTTTGCCAGATACTCTAGAGCTTTTACTGGGTTCATTCTTTATTCCTCCTGCCTAACGTTTGGGCTCAGACGCCCAATGCCGCGTGGCACCGAGTTTGAAGGTTGCTGAGGAGCCGGACCGAGGGGAAAGGGATCAGGTTTTGACCTGTGCCTTCAAGGGTCACGGATCAAGACCTGACCCCATTTCCCCTCTTTCGCCTCCGCAACTGCGGTTTTAACCACGTCCGATCCCGGTTCGACGACGAAAAGCTTCACCAAAGCCGAGCTATCCAAATACAGAATCACTTCCGGTCCTCAAGCAATAGATCGCTGAGTAATGGCTCCCTGGTGGGAGTGGCGGGGATCGGGCACGACACCGGCCCCACCCGATCACCGCTTCCGGCACGTATATGGGGATTAGCACGCAAGCAGGCGATCACATCCGCCTCTGTTTCCTCAGCGGGGGTTTGCTCGATCCCCGTCATGCGCACAATGGCTCGTCCTTGGAAAATCACCAGGATTTCCTCGCCTGCTTCAGCCCGACGCAGATATTCGAACAGTCTGTCTCTCAGGTCACGGATGCCTATTTCCATCTTCTTCCCCAATTTGTGTTCCTTGCCCCCTGCCTGCGCGCTTTTTTGGCTAGCGCCACTGGGTAGTTTGGATGTTTCGGATTAGCGATGAGTCGTTGTTGCCGAGGATCGACGACCAGATCCATGGCTTCCAAAGGCAATGCGCCCAATAAGGATTCATCACCAATCACAACCGCTTCCGTGACATAACTACGGTTTCCAAAGGCAACCTCGATTGGCGCGATTTTCGGTACTTTGTATTGATGACCATCGGCCAAAGTAACGACCTGCTGGCGCGCTTCGGTAAGATCGAAGCCCAGCTGTAAAGCGATCTCCTCCGTGACGCAAAGAAAGGTTGCACCAGTATCTACTAATGCATTGATTTCCATACTCTGATCGTTGATGAGATTGGTCAGATGAACGGTAGCATAGGTTAATCCCATAGCGCGTACCCCTTTAGCTTACTCTGCCAATGGATCTAGTAACTTTATATTCTAAATCCACTGAAAATCAGCGATGTTGGCCGTTATCAAAGTTAAATGGAATAGATTATCGCATTACTGTCCAGTAGCATGATTCATTCTCTTCCAGGTAAAGGACGATCCTCTCGAATATTTTTTTGCCAGGCCACGGGATCGATAATATGAGAGAGTGCCTGTCTGTCTGCCATGTGCTGAAGAATGGTTGCCATACGTTGGCCTTCATTCGTCTTTAGTTTAGCTTGCACTTGTAGAGAAACCCCTTCTTCCCACGCGAGTTGGGTGAGTAAAGCTTGCATCAGCTGAAGTTTGTCAGAATGCGGTAGCGCCTCGACCAAAGGGAGAATTTCTGTTATAGACATTTTGTTGTTTCCTCTGAATTTACTCCAAGGTCGTAGCCATTCAGTCCCCACCTCGTCATTCTGGCAGGGATTGCTGGAATCTGCCGTGCCGTGGATGGTAAGAATAGCGGGTGGCTGAATAATTATTCGGTGTTGGGGTTCGTTCCTCACTCCAACCTACCGAGCTAAAGGCGGGATGCGCTACGCTTTCCCGCCCTACGCGGGCTTGCCTCCGCAACTATGGACCCAGTTTTGAACCGATATAATCATCCGGGACCTGACACGTAGATTATGGATGATTCCTTTTCATATCCTCTATGTAAAGCTGCTGAAACCGTGGCCAACCATAGAGTGCTTCCGGATTGAAGTCCTGCCCATCAGGCCATTCCAGGTTTCCGTTATCATTCAATTTCACCCGACGAAAATAGGCCGGCTCTTCAAGTGGCTTCATCCAGCCTTTACCTATTACGGGCTCAAAATCGATCGTCTGTGATTTTCCATCCTTAAAGGTAATATCAATTACATAGTCTGCTTTGATTTTAAAGTTTACTATTACCCATTTTTCTAAATCTGTCATGCTTTTCTCCTAACGCAGAGGGTCGATTTTGGAAAAGCTCGGTGTTTTTACCGATGCGTTAAGCATACTCCAGTTTCGCCTTAATTCATTCTTTCTAAGCTCAATCCATGCTTCCACGAGCTTTCTTTCCCTCTTTGGAAATTCGCCTTCTATCAACTCCGCGGTTTCTATATTGAACACCGCCTTTTGGCCGGCATAGTCAGCGTGTATATGGGGGTGGTGATGCTTTCCACCTATTTCCCTGTACATGTAAATTATAATTCCAAAGAATCTACATAATTCCGGCATATCTATTTCCTTAGGTGGCTACATGGAGGTAGATCAAACAAGATTGGTGTCCTACCCTTTTCCCGGAGGAGAGTCGCTAGGGGGAAGGGGGTCAGGTCTTGACCTGTGCCTTCAAGGGTCACGGATCAGGACCTGACCCCTTTCCCCCAGATTCGGCAGTTTCGCCTAAGCGGAGGACGCGATGCAACCTTGACTTGTCGATCCGGCGTAAGTTGCGGCGGGTAAGAGGCTGTCTAAAAACCAACCCATTGATTTTGCTTGGTATGGAGTCCTTAACCGGATCGAAGTGAAGCCATTGATT
>JAIZWN010000684.1 GCA_020443945.1 Candidatus Thiosymbion ectosymbiont of Robbea hypermnestra
GATAGGATGTTAAGGCGAGGTGCGCGAATCTTCCATAGTGGCCCTGGGCATCCATACGCCCAAACAGAGGCCGGATATATGACAGCAACCTTCCCCTTCGCCATCGGTGTTCTTTACCTTGCAAAACGGGATGGGTCCATATATGTGGTGAGCGCGGTGAATATACCAATGATAGGGTGAATACCAAGGATGTCGGGAGCCGTATCGATGATATGGTGAACACCAAGAATAGCGCGAACCGCATCAACGAAGGAGACGCCATTGCCAATGGTCATTTCTCGATGTGAAAGATGCAGTCCGCGTAGAATACGGTGAGTTCCAATTGATGCGGTTCGCTCCGCTTACCATATTGTTTGATGCGATCTTTATGTCTACCACATCAGGGTATGATTCGTCGTGCCCATCACATCATGTCGCTCCGCTCACCGCATCCTACAAAACCACGAAACCTGCATGATTCGTAGGATGGGCAGTGAGCGCGGTGAATATACCAATGATAGGGTGAATACCAAGGATGTCGGGAGCCGTGTCGATGATATAGTGAACATCAAGAATAGCGCGAACCGCATCAACGAAGGAGACGCCATTGCCGATGGTCATTTCTCGGTGTGAAGGATGCAGTCTGCGTAGAATACGGTGAGTTCCAAATCGATGCGGTTCGCTCCGCTTACCATATTGTTTGATGCGATCTTTATGTCTACCACATCGGGGTATGGTCCGTCGCGCCCATCACATCATGTCGCTCCGCTCACTGCCCATCCTACGAAACTGGATCCCCACGGAAGATTTAGCCGCCGACGGATACAATAGGCCCCGGAACAGTCGATGATAACAAACCGCTGATTGTGGACCATCTTAGAGGCTGTCTAAAAACCAACCCATTTATCCATCAAATGCAAACGATTGAGCGGATTGCACTGGTCACGGATTTCGGCGGCACCGGCCCTTATGTGGGCCAGATGAAGCTGCGTCTCTCGCAATTGCTTTCACGCAAGGGTGGCGCAAAGGCCCATCCCTGGGCCTTTGCGCTACGGAATCGAAATCGGAATCGGAATATGGCGATGTCCCGATTCCTTCCTGGTCGACGGCTGGCCGCCGTTGCACAGGGCGGTTCATCCCTGGACCGCATCGGGGGTCGCCCGTGGCGACACCTTCCGCGGCTCCCGGTTATCGACCTGGTCTCCGATCTCGCGCCCTTCCGCCCCGACCTGGCCGCCTATCTCCTGCCCGCCCTGGTCCGGGACATGCCGGCCCGTACCCTTTATCTCTGCGTGGTGGATCCGGGGGTCGGCGGCGCGCGGGCGGCGCTTGCCGTCGAGGCCGATGGGAATTGGTACGTCGGCCCGGACAATGGGCTCCTGGCCCTGGCCGCCCGGCGCGCGCGCCGGGCACGGGTTCTGCGGGTGGATTGGCGCCCGGAACGGCTGTCAAACAGCTTCCATGGCCGGGATCTGTTCGCGCCCATCGCGGCCATGCTCTGCGAGGGCCGGCTGCCTGCCTGTACCGAGATCGACCAAGGGGCATTGATCGGAAGCGACTGGCCGCACGAGCTCGCCAAGGTGATCTACGCGGACGGCTACGGCAATCTGATCACCGGGCTACGGGCTTGTGGTCTGGACCGGGGGACGCGGCTGCGGGTCGGCGAACGGGAAATCGCTTCCGCGCGCACCTTCTGCGCGGCGCCCACGGGACAGGCATTCTGGTATGAGAACTCCTTCGGCCTCGTGGAGCTGGCGGTCAATCAGGGACACGCGGGCCGCGTCCTCGGGCTCGACCCCGGAGCTCCGGTCGCACTGGTTCCTTGACCTGATCTAATGACCTGATAAGGTTCCGGTCTATGTCGAAGATTACCGTCATCACCGAACCGGCCGCGGAGGCCGATACCCTCGGCCTGCTCGATGCCCCACGTGTGCTCACCGAGCTGGATACCGAACGGTTGCGCCATTCCTTTGCCGATCTGTCCGCGGCGATCGGCAGCCTGTTGCAGGACATCCGCACCGTCGGCGATTTCAAACTCGAGGAGGTCACGGTCGCGGTGGAAATCAGCGCCGAAGGGGGCGTGGCCCTGATCGGCAACGCCAAGGCCGGGGCCAAAGGGGCCATTCATTTGACCTTCTCCCGGTAAGCCGGCGCCCGCGTCTCATGGGCCAGTGGTCATGATGACCAAACCGGCGTCACGAGCCCCGACCCCCACCCCGGCGGCGTTGCCGCTGGCGCCCTTTCTGGCCTCCCTGGGCTTCTGCGGCATTTACCCCACGCTACGGGACTATCGGCGCATCCAGACCCTGCTGGAGAGCCGTTGCCGCTGGACCCGGCCGGCATTCCGCGATGCCCTGGCCGCCCTGCTGACCAGCAATCGGGATCAGCAGATCGCATTCGTGCGCCACTACAACCGCGCCTTCGATCTGGCGGAAGACCGGCAGGAAGCGGATACGGACCAGCGGGCGTTGGATGTTCCACGGGCCCTGGCCGAGCTGCGCCAACTGCTGGCGCGACCGGTTCCACCACCACTGCCATCAGGGCCCCCGGAAAAGGCGGCCAGCGCGCAGGATGGCTCCAAGGAAGAGCAACGCGGCCGAAAAATCCCCAACCTCCTGACCGCCGTGGCGGTGCTGTTGCTGGCTACTGCCCTGATCGCCGCGGTCTTTTACGATCTGCCGGAGCCGGTGGCCCGTCTCTGTCTGGACCAAGCCTCCCTGTCGTTGCCCGATCAAGAGCGGGATATCCAGGCCCGCCACCCCTTGATCCTGGAGAATTGCGGCAATGCCCCCCTGACCCTGGCGCACCACCGGTGGCAACCCCCCGCCGCCGAGGAGGTCTTCGGGCTGCATCTCCCACCCCAGGGCAGGATATTGGAGCCTGGGAAGCAATTGGACCTGGCGTTGTGGTTCCGTCCATCGAAAGCCGGGGATCACCGGGGCGAGCTGGTGCTGCATCATGACGGCACCGAGTCTCCAGGCCGGATCCGGATCCAGGCCAAGGGCATCGAGCCGGTCGAGGAGCCTCGGCTACCGCGCAATCGGATTTACCAGAATGTCCCCTCGATCCGGAACATCCTGTTCACCCCGACCCGCGGCGACCCCTGGCGGCTACCGGCCCTGGCGGCCGGATTGGCGGCACTGGCCTTGGTATTGCTCCTGTGGTATCTGCGCCGTATCCACCGGCTGCCGCGGGACCCACCGGCCACCGGCGATTCGAATCAGCCCGGTCGGTTTCGCATCGGCCAGGTTGGCGGAACACCGCCGCCGCGCCTGAATCACGGCGCTTTGGCCGAGATCGCGGAGGCCCTGGGCCACTACCGTAGCGAGCTGCCCAGCCGCCGGCTGGATGCCGCCGCCAGCATCCGGGCTACCTTGCGGGGGTACGGCATTCCCTCCCTGATCTTTCGGCGTCGCCAACTGGTCCGGGGGCTGCTGATTCTGGAAGACGAGGCCACCCCCGCCCGGGCCTGGAATCCCATCGCCGCCGAGCTGGCCGCGGAGCTGCCGACCCAGGGCATTCCGGTGCTGCACGGCCAATTCCGCGACTCGCCGCTGGTATTTCGGGACGCCGGTGGCCGGCGCCGGAGCCTGGAGGACCTGGCGGGGCAGGCCCCGGCGCTCATCCTGCTGCTGGTTACCGACGGCCTGCGTTGCGATTCCGCCCGGCGCCGGCGGATCGGCGAGGACCTGGCCCAATGGCCCCAGGTCGCCTGGCTGGACCCACGAGAGCGACGGGCCTGGGGCGAGAACGCCTGGCTGACGACGGCGCTGGAGATTCCCCGTTATCCCGGCACCGCCCAAGGTGTGCTGGACGCCATACGTCATACGCGGAGTGAGCGCCTGCCCGTCCAGGCAACCCCGCCACCCCGACCCCAGCGGGCGCTGCCGCCGGCATTGGCGCTGGAGCGGCACCTGGGCGCGGCCCTGGGCTGGGCGCGGGACTGCGCCCTGCTGCATCCGGTGGTCCCCCTGGGTCTGGCGGAGGCCCTGCGCCGGGAGTTTCATCCCCAGCTCCCGACCGAGGCTATCGAGCGCCTGCACACCCTGCCTGGGACCGCACGCACCGCCGCCGGGCTGCGCTTCGCGGACCCGGTGCGCGGGGGACTGCGCGCGCTGGATCTGGCCCGGCGCGACCCGGAGGACAGAAGGAAGGTGCTGGGTTTTATCCTGGACCGGATCGACCAGGCCGCGCCCGACGAGGACGCCGGGGAGCTGGCACGGCTGGGCTGGGAGCTGGCGCGGGAGAAGCTCCGGTTCGAGCTGGCGCCGGACAACGACTGCCGACGCCTGGCGGAGCTGGAGCGCCACCCGGCGTTGGGCGCGGCGGTGCGGGACTGGCTGCGGGATTTCCGGGAATCGGAGATCCCCTTTGTCGGCAAGCCGACCCACCGGGAGGCGACAATCCGTCTCGCCCGTTTCCAGGGCAATCCGCTGGGGCTGCCACGGGACCGGCTGTACTGGTTGTCGAAGCGACAGCGTGCCTTGGCGGGCGGCCTGCTGGCCCTCTGCCTCGGCCTGACGGGATTGAGTATACTCAACGCCTGGTGGTCACCCGCCGGCAGGGCCGCATGGCAGTGGGAAGGGGATGTCCCCAAGGGCGAGCTCCTGGCCTGGACCGAGCAATCCGACGGCGCTGCCTGGTCCCCGACCTCCCCGGCCCGGCCCCTGGCGGAGCTGGCAAAATACCCACCGCAATTGGGCCGGCGCTACCGTATCCGGCTGCTGGCCGGTGGCCGCGGCGGCCTTAGCCGTGGGCAGTATATCGCGGAACCCGGCATCTATCGGCCAGTACTGGAGCACAAGGCCCTGGATGCGCCCTGTCGCGAGACCATTCCCGGCTTGTCGTTGTCCGTACAACGCTGTCCCGAGCCCGATGGGGACCAGAACTACCAATCCCCCGGCTGGCGGGCCCGCCTGGGGGCCGAGGCGCCGGCCGGCCCTGCCGCCCCGCGCCAGCTGAGCCTGGGGCTGGTAGTGGGCGACATCGCGCTGGACGAGCAACTGGTGGATCGCCTGTTCGAGACCGGCTCCCTGGACCGGCTCTACCGGATTCCCACCGGACCGGGCGCCGCCATGACCGAGGCCCTGGCCTGGCTGCGCCGGGAGCTGGGGCCCAGCTCGGACTATAGCCAGCTCCTGACCTGGCGGGCCCAAGGCATAGCCGCCCCGGAGCTGCCCGCCGCCCGCCGGCTGGATCTGATCCAGGACCCGGACCAATCGGCCCGCTTGCTCCAGCTGCTCGAGCCCGCCGGCGAGCCGGTCCTGGACGAGACCCAGCTACTCGCCGGCCTGGGCCTGGATGCCAGTGCGGTACAGGGAACCGGAGCGCCTTTATACCTGCTGCGCCTGTCGGATTGGCCTCGGATTCCGAAAAGGACATCGGAGACGGATTTCCGGCTCGCGCGTTCCTGGCAGGGACATGAGGGCGCGATTTGTCCATACACCAACTGCCTGGATTTCAGCCCCGACGGGAAACTCCTGGCCTCGGGCGGTAGTAGTGACCGGCTCGTCAAGCTCTGGTCCCTGGCGGATGGCCGGTTGACGCGGGAGATGACGGGGCACACCGATTGGGTGAGCGCCGTCGGGTTCAGTCCGGATGGGCAATGGCTGACCTCGGGGAGCTGGGACGGAATCGTGAAGGTCTGGTCGGTCGCCGATGGCCAGCCGATTCAGACACTGACAGGGCCCAGTTCTGGTATTTATGCCGTTGCCTTCAGTCCGGATGGCCGTTGGCTGGCGGCCGGCTCTCTTAGCCCTAACGTCCTTAATGTCTGGGATACGACAAGCTGGCGCCGCCGATATACCCTGAAGGGGCACACCGATTCGGTCAACACGGTCGCCTTCAACGCGGCCAGCGATTTGATTGCCTCGGGAAGTAACGACAAGAGCATCAAGCTCTGGTCACTCGCCGATGGCAAACTGCTGCATACCCTGGAGGTGGGTAGTCAGGTCAATCGCCTGGTCTTCAGTCCCGACGGCGAGACCCTGGTATCCGGCTCCGCGGATAGCAGGATCCGGCTCTGGCGGGTCCGGGACGGCCAGTTGCTGCGTACCCTGGGCATGAGTATTAGCTGGGGCAGCGCCCTGGACCTCAGCCCGGATGGCCGTCTGCTGGCCTGGGGAACCAATAGTGGCAAGATCAAGCTGATCCGGCTGGCCGACGGGAAAAGAATCCGGACCCTGACGAGGCATGACTCACAAGTATTCTCAATCGCCTTCAGTCCCGACGGTCGCCTACTCGCCACCGCGGATGCCAACGGGGTAATCAGGCTGTGGCGGCGGTGACCACCAGCCCGTCTTCCGGGTTCTTCCGGTAGTGTTGTGATCCGTGATGTTGGGTAGTGGCTAAATTTTAAGTGATGAAGTCTGCCGACTCCTACCCCGTCATTCCGGCAGGGATTGCCGGAATCCAGGCGCCAGGGATGGCAAAAGCAGTGGGGATCAAATCGTTAAGCCGCACAACCATGCCACTTTGAATTTAACCACTACCCGCTGCCGGTAATCCTTCAGGATTCGTGCTTTCAGCCAATAGACAGGATTCACAGGATTTCTCAGGATTAACAGGATTTTTTTCGTTAGTGAAAATAAGGATAGACTGGAGATTGATTGGAAATGAATAGGAAACTCACTAAATATAAGATGATCCTGTACTGGAGTAAGGAAGACAATTTCTTTGTGGCGGAAGTACCGGAACTTCCGGGATGTATGGCCGATGGTAAAACGTATCAGGAAGCGCTCGCCAATGCACAGCTCATCATTCAGGAATGGATAGATACGGCGAAAGATATCGGACGGGAAATTCCTGAACCCCAGGGTAGACTAATGTATGCCTGACCCGTAATCGGTGTGGCAAGATTGGACTCGCGTGCCGAAACAATAAAGGTGGTCCTTGAAACCGAAAATCTATATTGAAACAAGCGTAATCAGCTATCTCACGGCACGGCCAAACCGTGATGGCTCTTGTGTTGGGGTGCGCGCGTCCCTGCGCTTACCCCAACCTACGGGCTTTATCTTTGGCTCGTCCCACGCTCCAGCGTGGGAACGCAGTCAGGCCGCTCCAGCGGCCAAGGTCTCAAGACGCTGGAGCGTCGGGGTTCGCTCCCACGCTGGAGCGTGGGAGCCAGATGGCGGTGGAAATTCAAAGCGACAAAACAAAATGTCCTGTCAATCCTGCAAAATCTTGTTAATCCTGTCCTATTAGAACATTGCAATGAGCGCGTAGGATGGGCAAAGCAAGCGTCCGGCAGGATGCTCCAGGACTTCGCTCATTCCGCGGGGGTTGCAAACCGCGGCGGGCCTGGTAACAGGACGTAGGATGTGGTGAGGCCAGGGATGGCCGAACCGCATCTTTGGGCGGTGGACGTACCCAACGACGGCTGCATATTAAACGCTGCCGGCAATTCTTCGAGGTTCGCGCTTTCAGCTAATAGACAGGATTCACAGGATTTCTCAGGATTAACAGGATTTTTCTTCGTTTTTAAGAAATATCATTTGGGTGATCGAGATGTCGACCAAGTATGAAATAATCATAATCCGTAGGTTGGGGTGAGCTTGTGAACCCCAACGCGGATTTGCAAGCTCTTGTGTTGGGGTGCGCGCGTCCCTGCGCTTACCCCAACCTACGGGCTCGTTACTATAATCAAAAGTTAGATAAATCAATCGTTGTTGATGATGTTACAGGCGAAATACTCCAGCTTGGCAAGAAAGGGTATAGGTACTGATGAAAGTAGTAAAAGTATACGTCCATCTGCTTAACGAAGGGACAACAGTCTTAAGGCCAGTCCCTTCATTGGAGATTGGCAATAATTGGTATCTTTTACAGGAAACGAAGGATTACGATCCTGATGACGAGGAATGGGAGTTTCTTCCAGGGGCGGTTGTTTTCTGCGAGCCGGAGAATCATGAAGGTGGTGAGGTCCTGGTGGCGAGGTATACTGTAAGCAAGGACGTAGATGTTGGGGTTCGTCGCCCCTGCGAGATTCGTGCTTTTAGCTAATAGACAGGATTCTCAGGATTTCTCAGGATTAACAGGATTTTTCTTCGTTTTAATCAATGGGACATGCCGTAAAACAACAAAGTAAAGAATCCTGTTAATCCTGTCCTATTAGAACATCGCGACAAGCGTCCAAAGACTATGCAATCTGCGAAATCTGCGGATTTAAAATGTATGGGAGCCGGACGGGTAAAGAATCCTGTCAATCCTGCAAAATCTTGTTAATCCTGTACCATTAGAACATTGCAATGAGCATCATGATTCTCACCCATGGGTATTAGTCGGAGAGCCGCGAGTATGAGCCGAGCCGATCATAAGACCGATCAAGAGCTGCCGAATGATGGCCTGACCTATCCGGATACCGAGTATTTCTGCAAGACGCGGCCAGTGCCGGTGGGGCCCCAGTTCGAGGCCATGGAGGCGGTGCGCAATTGGGCGCGGGCCAATTCCCTGGCGGTGCAGGCCTTCGGGACCGGCTGCGGGGCGGTGGAGCTGCGGCCCTTGATGACGGCCCGTTACGACGCCTATCGCTATGGGGTCACCGGGTCCCCCACGCCGCGCCAATCCTGCGTGTTCATCATCGGCGGTTATGCCTCGGTGAAGACCTTGAAGCGCATTATCGTCAGCTACGAGCAGATGCAGAATCCCAAGTTCGTGGTCGCCCTGGGCAGCTGCACGGTCAACGGCGGCATGTATTGGGACAGCTATAACACCATCAACCGTATCGATCACTATATTCCGGTGGATCTCTATGTGTCCGGCTGTATGCCGCGGCCCGAGGCCCTGCTGGCCGGCTTCGTCAAGCTCAAGGAGCTGATCAAGGCCGGCAAGTGCGAGGGGGCCAACAAGTATCTGGAGAATTTCGACTGGTACAAGGCGAACCAGAAGAAGATCATCAAGAACTGGAACATGCCGGATTACAACTGGTGAAATCGCTCTCGCCGAAGAAAGGACAGGATTGACAAGATTACTCAGGATTAACAGGATGTAGGAAGTTCAGAACAGATAAAGGTCCTGTCAATCCTGAGAAATCCTGTTAATCCTGTCTAATTCAACTCGTCAGACAATTCGATGAAGCAACTTTTCGACCGCCTGCAAGCCCTGTTCGGTGTTACCGACTTCGAGCGAAAACGCGATGATCTCGCCTTCCTGAAGGTCCCCAAGGATCACGCGGAGATGCTGATCCGCCACCTGCGCGACCACGAGGGCTTCAGCCATCTGGTCTTTTTCTCCGCGGTGGACTATATCGAGGACGACATCTTTCGGCTCATCTATATGCTCCATAATTATGGGACCCGGGATACCCTGGGCGTGCATGTGGATATCGCCAGAGAGAATGCCGGTATGACCTCTATCCACACGCTCTGGGCGCAGGCCGCGCTCTACCAGCGCGAGCTCAAGGAGATGTTCGGCATCGATTTTCCCGGCAGTCCGGGGGTGGATGAGGACTTTATGCTGGAGGGTTGGGACGAGATCCCGCCCATGCGCCGGGAGTTCGATACCCGCGCCTATGCCGAGAAGACCTTCTTCCCCCGCGAGGGGCGCGAGAAGTCCGATCCCCGGACCCATATGCGCAAGCAGTTTTATCCGAACTGGGGGGAGGGCGAGTGAGCATGTCGGATCGATCCCGATACCCGGAGCTGGTGGACGGCAAGCCGGCCGTCGATCTCGACTCCGAGAAATACGTCAAGCTCTGGCACGGGCCCCAACACCCCGGCATCACGGGGAATATGTCCCTGGAGCTGATCCTGTGCGGCGACGAGGTGGTGGACTGCAAGACCCATGTGGGCTACCTGCACCGGGGCTTCGAGAAGCTGATGGAGCGCCGGACCTGGATTCAGAATTTCCCGGTGGTCTGCCGCATCGCTGTCCCGGAGCCGGCCTTCAACGAGTATCTCTACGCCGCCGGCGTGGAGGAGCTGGCCGGTATCCGGCCCCCGGAGCGGGCTCAGTGGATCCGTAATCTGAATCTGGAGATGATGCGCCTGGCCAGCTACATGGCCTGGCTCGGCGGCCAGGCCGGGGCCTTCGGCAACAACACCATCGGCCAGTGGACCATCACCCACCGCGATTATCTGCTCGATCTGTTCGAGGAGATGACCGGCGGGCGCATCTATCACATGTACATGCTCCCCGGTGGCGTGCGCTCGGGGCTCCCGGATGGCTTCGAGGGGCGCCTGGAGGCGGTGCTGCAAAAGTGCGAGAAGCTGCTGAAGGAGATCGAGCTGGTCCTGCTCAACAACAGCGTGTTCAAGGCCCGAGCCGTGGGCCTCGGGTACATCGATAAGGACATGATCGACCGCTATGGCATCACCGGCCCCAACCAGCGCGCCTGCGGCGTTAAGCGGGATCTGCGCAAGGACGCCCCCTATCTGGTCTACGACCGGCTGGACTTCGAGATCATTACCGGCACCGCCTCCGACGCCTACGAGCGCACCTGGGTGCGCTACCGGGAGATGCACCAGTGCATCGATCTGTGCCGCCAGATCATGGCCCGTATGCCCAAGGAGGGCCCCTTCCACGAGCCCCTGCCCAACGTCCTGCACTGGCGCATCCCCCCCGGCCAGACCTATGTCAAGGCCGAATGTACCCGCGGCGAGAAGGGCTATTATCTGGTCTCGGACGGCTCCCTGTACCCACGGCGGATCTGCATCCGCGGTCCCAGCTACACCCACGCCTTCCCGGTGATGGAAAAACTGGCTATCGGCACCGACATCGCCGATATCGCGGGCCTGATGGTTTCCCTGCACACCTATCCACCGGAGATCGAGCGGTAGCAGCTTATACACCGGTACCGAAGTACCGATAACATGAGAATTATTTTTTTGCCGCGAATGAACGCGAATAAGAGGCATTAAGGGGAGAACTAATGGAAATCACTCAGGCGACCAAACAGACGTTAATGGCTGAGATCGAATACTTGTCACCTCCATACATCGTCGAGTTGCAACGATTTATTCAATATCTGAAATTCAAACAATCAGGTCGAGCCATACAATCACATGACCGACCGGTGTTAGCCCCGGAACAGGATCCCACTCTTCGCGCCATTGGTCTTCTTGATATGGCGCCATTTTCCGATGCGATTGACGATATCCTGTATGGTGTGGTATGAGGAGCGTATTTATTGATACATGGGGTTGGATCACGCTGTTCAATCGAAGAGAACGTCATCATCAAGAGGTGAATCAGCTTTATCACACCTCCGACACACTGAAAGTACGATCGTCACGACGGATTATATTTTGGATGAGGTGTATACGCTGTTATTTAGACGAGTACCTCTTGGGTTTGCTCAACACGCCCTCGATGTCCTTTCAGATGCTATTGAACAGGGGTATATCACCGTAATTTGGATGACACCGGAACGCTTTGAAATCGCCCAAAACTTACGGCAACAATTTCACGATAAACCGAACATTTCGTTCACCGACCTGACCTCGATGGCAGTCATGCAAGAACTCGACATTGTCGAGATTATCACTGGTGATGCCCATTTTACTCATGTCGGGATGGGATTTGCCCTCTTGCCATAGAATGACAAGGACGGCAAACAACGGCAATGAAGCAGAATTTAAGGATGTGCGGATCTTTGAGCGTTGTTGACGCAATGGTGGCCGCTCCAGCGGACATAAGTTTCATGGACGCTAGAGCGTCCGGACTTACTCCCACGCTGGAGCGTAGGAGCCAGAGGTGGGAACTATTTTTTTGCCGCAAATGAACGCGAATAAACGCAAATCGGTCGTTGAGAGCATTCATACTGGTTGAAAGCGGTACCCAAAGACCGCGGTTTTCGGGTGCCGACCGAATACGAGAGAGCAATCCTTATGCCGCTCAAAGATGTCATCGCCCCTTTCTATGTGTGGAAGCGGGCGTTCGAGAAGCCTTACACCACCGCCAAACCCATCGAGGAACGACCGGGCGCGGCCAGTTACCGGGGCTTTCACACCAACGACATGGCGCTGTGCGTCGGCTGCGGCACCTGCGAGACCATCTGTCAGAACGAGGCCATCGACATGGTCCCGGTGCCGGGCATCGAGACCACCGCCAAGGACAGCGGCCTGCGGCCCATGGTGGATAACGGGCGCTGCTGCTGGTGCGCCCTGTGCGTGGACATCTGCACCACCGGCTCCCTGCGTCTGACCAACGAGTACATCTGGGTAAGCACGGACTCGGACGGCTTCCGCTTCATTCCGGGCACCGGCGACAACCCCTGGGACGACAAAGCGCTCGGTTATCGCCGCGATCCCGGCTACCGCCTGATGGACTATGAGCGCCAGGATATGGCGATGCTCACCCCCGAGGAAAGCGCGCGCTCCTTCCTCGAGGTCGTCAAGGGTTACTCCGCCGAGCAGGCGCGCAAGGAGGCCGAGCGTTGCGTCGACTGCGGTATCTGCATCGCCACCTGCCCCGCCCACATGGACATCCCCGAGTACATCAAGGCGGTGCGCGACGGCGACTTCGAGACCGGCCTGCGCCTGCTCTACCGCACCAACCCCATGCCCGCCACCTGTGGGCGCATCTGCACCCACCGTTGCGAGGAGGTCTGCTCCGTCGGGCACATGGGCGACCCCGTCGCTATCCGGTGGCTCAAACGCTACATCTGCGACCAGGTTCCCGAGTCCGACTATGCCGACATCCTCCGGGACCAGTCGACGTCCAACGGCCGCAAGGTCGCCATCATCGGGGCCGGCCCCGGCGGGCTGAGCGCCGCCTACTACCTCACCAGACTGGGCTACGCGGTCACCCTCTACGAATCCCAGGAAAAAGGCGGCGGCATGCTGCGCTACGGCGTGCCCAGCTACCGCCTGCCCTACGACCAGCTCGACAAGGACATCGACTACATCCTCTCCCTGGGGGCGACCATCCACTACAACACCAGGGTCGGTCGGGAGCTCCGGTTCCCGGAGCTGATGGCGGACTTCGACGCCATCTTCTTCTCCGTCGGCCTCAGCGACCCCTACGGCCTGGGCGTGGAGGGAGAAGACCACCCGCGGGTCCTGTCCGGGCTGAAGGTGCTCGAGGACGTCACCCACGACCGGGACCCGGACGTCGGCCGGCGCGTCGCCGTGATCGGCGGCGGCAACGTAGCCATGGACGCGGCCCGGGTCTCCCGTCGGCTCGGCGCCGAGGTCACGGTGCTCTACCGCCGCCGGATCGAGGACATGCCCGCCGACCCGGAGGAAATCCACGAGGCCCAGGCCGAGCAGGTGAAATTCGTCACCCAGGCCATCCCGGTTCGGGTCGAGGAGGGGCCATCGCCGCGACAGGTCAACATTCGCTGGGGCGAGGCCGAGATGGTGGCGGACGAGAAGGGAGGCCGGCCCAGGCCGGTGCTGATGGAAGACCGGATCCACACCGAGACCTACGACTCCATCATTTCGGCCATCGGACAGGGCGGGGATTATGAATTCCTGTCCGACGAATACGCCGACCGGGTCGAAATGAAGCGGGGCAAGGTAATCGCCAACGAGTATCGCCAAACCACAATCCCCAAGCTGTTCGTCGGCGGCGACATCGCCAACAACACGGCGGACGCCATCAGCGCGATCGCGGACGGCCACCAAGCCGCCGTAGGGATCGATCATTTCCTGTCAAGTGGTTCTTGATCAACAACCCCACCGCAAGCGGCGGGGAATGAAACCCTGAAAAGATTCACCACACCCCGCACCAATTCCATTTGCGTTCATTTGCATCCATTTGCGGTAAAAAAATCGGCCGGGCCTGGCTCACAAGAATGTAAAATGAGATGATATGGGGTAATTGCCAAAGCGGAGAAGTCGATGAGCAGTAATCTCGAGGAAATCAAGGCCAAGGCGCTGGCGGATACAAAACTGGGACTCGGAGGAAAAGCGCCATCCCAAACCGAGGACGGCAGCTCGACCACCGGAACACGAGCGGGGACGAAGGTCAGAAAGGCAATTGAAAAAAACAAAAAACACATCGAGATTTTTTGCCGGATACCATTCGTAGACGACCTGTCGGAAGAGGAATGCGGGCGGCTGGCGGATATCGCCACCGTAATCCGATTGGAAAAGGGAGAAATCCTGATCGAACAGGGCAAAAAGGACGACTCGCTTTACGTGCTGATCGACGGGCGCCTACGGGTGAACCGCGCCACCGGCGGCGGGGCCCAAGTAACCCTGGCCTGCATTCGGGAAGGGGAAATGGCCGGTGAGATGGGGTTCCTCGACGACTCGGAGCACAGCGCGACGCTCCAGGCCGACGACATCACGGAAGTACTGCAGATCCACCGGAAAGACCTCGAGGGCCTGTTGGACAATTATCCCCAGACCGTCTACAAGCTGATGCGGGCGATTGCGCGCGAGGTGCATCAAATCACCCAGCGGATGAACATGCAATTCGTCGAAATGAGCAACTACATACACCACCAGCAGGGACGCTACTAGGGGGCGTTCTCAATTCTCACACAAAGACACCAAGCCACAAAGGGATCGTAGGTCATGGGTAAGGCGCCCGTTGGCCGTCATTCCGGCAGGGATTGCCGGAACCCAGGTGCCAGGGATGGCCAGTCAC
>JAIZWN010000685.1 GCA_020443945.1 Candidatus Thiosymbion ectosymbiont of Robbea hypermnestra
CCCCAACCGCGCCAAGGCCAGGCGTGGCGTGGCTCTCTCGCTCGGTGCTCTCCTCTCGCCTGGGCGCGGTTGGGAGGCTTAAGAGGGTGAAAAATAAGGTGAAATGGGGCACTAGAGCCGATGGGCACGCGGCGCTGTAGGTGACCGATGGGCCGCTGGGATTTGGAGCCACCGTGGCCTGACCGGAACACTCGACCAGTTTGCCGGGCGCTCGCTTTGCCCATCCTGGCCGGCGGGGACCGCCGGCTTCGTGGGCACAGACCGGCGGGAAAGAAAGGCAAAGACCTGAAGGATTTCCCCGCGTCTCCCCCGCAAAGGCACAACTTGTGCTGGCGTTAAACCCTGCCGGTAATGTATTTTTATGCGTTGCCGCGTCGCGGCAATGCGTCTTTACCCGGATTCCAACAGACGAACAATCTCATCAAGCCTATGCCGCCCGGTCCGCAGCTGCCGTCGGGGTCGATTCGGATCGCCCGCGACAGGAAGGAGCTGGCGCCCATGCTGCCAAGAGCCGGGGTTTCTTCTATGCGTGCGGGCGGTTACATGAGGATGGCGAACGAATGAATATCCATGAATATCAAGCCAAAGGGCTCCTGGCCAAGTTCGGCGTAGCCGTACCCAAGGGCCAGGTCGCGTTCACGCCTAGCGAGGCGGAGGTGGCCGCCCAGAAGCTGGGCGGATCGGTGTGGGTGGTCAAGGCCCAAATCCACGCCGGCGGCCGCGGCAAGGGCGGCGGCGTGAAGGTGGTCAAGACCCGCGAGGAGGTCAAGACCACCGCCGACCGGATGCTGGGGATGAATCTGGTCACCCATCAGACCGGACCCGCGGGTAAGGAGGTCAACCGGGTCTACATCGAAGAGGGCTGCGACATCGCCCGGGAGCTCTATCTCAGCTTTCTGCTGGACCGCGCCACCAGCTGGGTGACCGTGATGGCCTCCACCGAGGGCGGCATGGACATCGAGAAGGTGGCCGCCGAGACGCCGGAGAAAATCATCAAGGTGGCTATCGACCCGGCCGTCGGTCTGCAACCCTTCCACGCCCGCAAGGTGGCCTTCGGTCTGGGGCTCGAAGGGGCCCAGATCCGCCAGGCGGTCAAGTTCCTGCAGGGCATGTACAAGGCCTACACGGAGCTGGACGCGAGCCTGGTGGAGATCAACCCGCTGGTAGTCACCGGCAAGGGGGATCTGATCGCCCTGGACGCCAAGATGAACTTCGACAACAACGGCCTGTTCCGGCAGAAGGAGGTCGCCGGGCTGCGCGACGAGAGCGAGGAGGACGCCGCCGAGTTGGAGGCGAGCCAGCATGAGCTCAACTACATCAAGCTGGACGGCTCCATCGGCTGCATGGTCAACGGCGCGGGACTGGCCATGGCGACCATGGACATCATCAAGCTGGAGGGCAGCGATCCGGCCAACTTCCTGGACGTGGGGGGCGGCGCCAGCGCCGAGCGGGTGACCATCGCCTTCAAGATCATCCTCTCCGATCCCAACGTCAAGGGCATCCTGGTCAACATCTTCGGCGGCATCATGCGTTGCGATACCATCGCCGAGGGCATCGTGGCGGCGGCCAAGGAGCTCGACATCCATGTGCCCCTGGTGGTCCGTCTGGAAGGCACCAACGTGGAGAAGGGCAAGGCGATCCTCGATAAATCCGGGTTGGACATCGTATCCGCGGACAGTCTCGGCGACGCCGCAAAGAAGGTCGTGGCGGCCCTGAAGGAGGCACACTAATGTCAGTTCTCGTCGATAAAGATACCAAGGTCATCTGCCAGGGCTTCACCGGCGCCCAGGGCACCTTCCATTCGGAGCAGGCGATCGCCTACAAGACCAAGATGGTAGGCGGCGTCACCCCCGGCAAGGGTGGCACCAAGCACCTGGACCTCCCGGTCTTCGACACGGTGGCCGAGGCGGTGGCCGAGACCGGCGCCACGGCCACCGTCATCTATGTGCCGCCGCCCTTCGCCGCGGACGCCATCATGGAGGCGGTCGATGCCGAGATTCCGCTGGCGGTCTGCATCACCGAAGGCGTGCCGGTCGCGGACATGGTGAAGGTAAAACGGGTGCTGGCCGGCTCCAAGACCCGGCTGGTGGGGCCCAACTGCCCCGGCGTCATTACCCCGGACGAGTGCAAGATCGGCATCATGCCCGGCCACATCCACCAGCCGGGCAGCGTGGGCATCGTCTCCCGCTCCGGGACCCTGACCTACGAGGCGGTGGCCCAGACCACGGCGGTGGGCCTGGGACAGACCACCTGCATCGGCATCGGCGGTGATCCGGTCAACGGCACCAACTTCATCGACTGCCTGGACCTGTTCCTGGGCGACCCCAAGACCGAGTCCATCATCATGATCGGCGAGATCGGAGGCACGGCGGAAGAGGACGCCGCCGAGTTCCTCAAGCAATCCAAGGTCAAGAAGCCCACGGTGGGCTTCATCGCCGGACTCACCGCGCCACCGGGCCGCCGCATGGGCCATGCGGGTGCCATCATCGCCGGCGGCAAGGGCGGCGCCAAGGAGAAGATCGAGGCCATGAAGAGCGCGGGCATCCACGTCTCGGCCTCCCCCTCCGCCTTGGGCACCACCCTCAAATCCGTCCTCGGCGGTTAGGATGTAACCGTTCAGCCCCACCGTCATTCCGGCAGGGAATGCCGGAATCCAGGCGCCATGGATGGCAAACGGTGGGAGGCTGAACAGTTAGGATGAGGCCAGGGATGGCCGAATCCCGACACGAACCCCAACGGCGGAGTTGGGGTTCGTTCCTCACTCCAACTTACGGGCTACCCAAAGTAGGTATATGTTTGATAGTTACTGCTTTCAGGGTGGACTTTTAGAAAAGAGTGTATCTGTCGATGACGATTATAATTTGTAACTTTGAAGAGAGTCTTGTTTCTAATCTGCAGGCATTGCTTAACAGCAAATCTTCGGAATGCAGAAAACTATTATATCAATTCTTCAATATTCAAAAAAAGAGAATCTTTGCGCGTCCGAGACAAGTTCATATATCAAGTGAGCTTGCGCAACATCAACTTTACCGTTTTGAGAAGAAATCAGTAATTTCAGAAATTATAAATAAAATAAAAAATGGAGATGATTTGAATATATACCTTAGCGATAAGCAAAACGAGCTTGATCATATTGATTTAACTCTCACAGTAATGGGGATTCATCATTTTCATCTTGGCGATACTATAGTGCAGAATGGAAAAAGGAAAGGATTGGTAAAGGGGACCAAAAGTCTTCTATTTATCAAAATAGAGCAGCAAGATGCATATTTCATTGATATTTTGTCTCATGATATAAATACAGGATTTTTGAATAGGCGATTATTGTCTATAATTTATAAGAATTGGCCCATACTTCTAGAGGACTTTAGGATAGATAGAGAAAATATTAAATGCCGAGAAATAACGGATGAAGAATTTTCGATGGTTATACAACATCGAATAAATACCACATATTCACCGGAGGAAGGAGTGGCGTATTTTCTTCCAGGGCAATTGACGTCGGCCAATACTGATTCGGATAATGAAGACAAAATTAGTCGATTCTTGACTAAATTAAATGATATTGAAAAATCATTAAAAGCGAAGCCAGATGCTATCGCAAAATATATAAAAAATATTACAGGAGTAAAATACAACGTACTAAGATTTCCGATTGAAATTATTGATAATTGCTTTGTAATAAAAAACGTAAATTCTGGTATTAGATGGGACCTATATATGCTACCTAATGGGCTATGGCATATCCGTCCTGGCTCTCGATAACCCCAATGCGCCCGATTATGTCGGTGAGTTTTCAAGCCGCGCGCAAGTGTATGAGCTCGCCATTCGGCAAGCAGCACAAACTACCCAAGACTATGTCTCTGCCTATGCGGCATACCAGAACTTCCTGGACGAAGAACTCGATAAGGCTTACAAGATGCTGATGGGATGTCTTGATAGAGATGCGCGGCATGCATTGAGAGAATCTCAGGAAAAATGACTGAAGTACCGAGATGCCGAGTTCGAGTTTATCAGGTTGAACTGAACGCTGGAGAACTTTGGAAGCTCATCGGTAATCTCCCGCGGGGGGTATCGAACAAAGCTTACTAAAAATCGGGTTACCCAATTGCTGTATTATCTACTAAACTGCCCGAACCCGTGATTAATGGTAATTGTTCATCCCCCTCGATTTTGCCATGCCTTGTTCCCATCCTGGGCGCCTGGATTCCGGCGTCCCAGCCGGAATGACGGCCTGCTTGTTTGTTTGCTATCCCGGTCGCTGGTTGCCGGTTGGCATGGCCTATGGTTGTGGCCAAGGTTTGCGTTCACGATACGCAGGTGGATTGATAGACACGAGAGCAGGGTATCTTTACTCTTCGAACCCCAGTACAACAAAGTTAAAACACTACCGTCTCCTGACTCGATAGTTGCCGTCGCGATGAAAAGAGGAATTCGGTAGCCTCCCAAGACCAATGTTACTCAACCCTAATCCGAAGCGATCATGTATTTACGCAGAATTGTACTGGAGAATATCCGCGGATTTTCAAAGCTGGATTTCTCTTTTCAAAAATCCACCGGCGGTTCATCGGAGGAGTACGCGGGTTGGGATGTGATTACCGGAGACAATGCCTCCGGCAAGACGGCGTTTCTGAAGGCCATGTCTCTGGCATTGATCGGACCGGATACGGCCCGCGCTTTGCAGCCCTCCCTGGATGGCTGGATTCGACAGGAAGAACCCTCGGCGACCATCGCGGTGCAGATCGTCGCCGGGGACAAGGATAAATTCGCTCAGGGTCCCAGATACGATCAGCCGTTTTGGTCGGAGCTCGAGCTGCGATCCGAGGCTGATGGAAACATTCGGATGTTGGAGGGCAATAAATATCGGAAGAAAGGTAAAGGACCGACCAGAGGTCCTTGGACCGAGCACCCGGATGGTTGGTTCTGCACCGGCTATGGTCCTTTCCGGCGCCTTTATGGGCATTCGCCGGAGGCCCAGCGCCTGATGTCGGCATCGGGAAGGGTTGCGCGCTTCGCGACCCTGTTTCGAGAAGACGCCACGCTGCAAGAGAGTGATCTCTGGCTTAAAGAACTCAACTATAAGGGGCTCGAAGGGGACGGGGAATCCCATGATAAGTTGCAGTTGGTGCTCCGCATCCTTGCTTACGAGTTCCTACAGAATGGAATGACCGTCGAACGTGTCGATTCGAATGGACTCTGGTTGAAGGACGCGCGCGACATTACCCTTTCGCTACGTGATTTGAGCGATGGTTATCGCTCCGCTATCGCGATGTTGACGGATATTCTCCGTCAACTCGTAGATGTCTATGGCGGTATCGATTTAATGTCGCACGAGGACCGGGGACTTGTCATAAACAATACCGGCGTGGTATTGATCGACGAAGTGGATTCACATCTGCATCCGACGTGGCAAAGGGAGATCGGATTTTGGTTCCAGCGTGTCTTCCCCAAGGTCCAGTTCATTGTGACAACCCATAGTCCGCTGATTTGTCAGGCCGCAAGCCCGGATTCTATCTGGCACCTTCCCGCCCCTGGGTCCTCGGATCCGCCATTTCGACTTGATTCTAAAGATTACACGAGGGTAGTGGCGGGTAAGCCCGACGCGATCCTGCTTACCCCCGCATTCGGTTTAGGGTACACGCGGTCGCCAAGGGCCGTAGCGGCCCGTAGGGAGTACGCGGAGCTGAAAGCGAAGTCGCGGACGGTGTCACTCACTTCCGACGAAAGCGAACGCCAGGGTGAGCTCCAACTGTTTGTCGACGCGGATGACGATCGAGAATGAGACGGGTAAGGCGCTTGGATCTGCCCGGCAGAGTCCAAGGTTATCTGACGCGAAAGCAAACGGAGGTCGATAGCGGCGCCGATCCCGGTTCGATCTGGGAACGCGCCCGACGCACCAAGACAATGGTCACCGTTTTCGATGTCTTGGTGAGAATGGCGGGTCGCAGGGGGCGATGCATGTACTGTGAAGATTCTCGCGGTACGGATATAGAGCATTTTCGCCCCAAGCGTGCTTATCGGGACCTTTTGTTTCGTTGGTCGAACCTGCTGCTTGTCTGCACCGGATGCAATCGATGGTATCTTTAACATCTCGAGATCAGAGAGGCGATTCGGTCGATGGGGACTACCAGGATCGGGGGTAACCGTTTAGCTCCCTCTTTTGTTTCTGAGATTCGCCGAAACATAACCTTATGACTACTCGACTGGTGACTGGATGAAAGCGGTACTGCTTGATGAATTCGGCGGGGCGGATGTCCTGCGCATCGGCGAGGCGGAACGGCCGACGCCCGGTCAGGGCCAGGTGCTGGTCGAGGTCGCGGCGACCTCGGTCAACCGCCCGGATCTGGTCCAACGGGAAGGCAAATATCCCCCACCCAAGGGCGATTCGGACATCCTGGGCCTGGAGGTGGCCGGGACCGTCCGGGAGCTGGGACCGGGGGTGAACCGCTGGTCCGTGGGCGACCGGGTGATGGGCCTGGTGGGCGGCGGGGGCTACGCGGAGTATGCCGTTGCCTACGCCGATCACCTGCTGCGGATCCCGGAGTCTCTGAGCTTCGAGGAAGCGGCCTGCATCTGCGAGGCCTACATCACCGCCTACCTCAATGTCTTCCTGCTCGGCGGCCTGGAAGACGGCGATACCGTCCTGCTGCACGGCGGGGGTGGGGGTGTCAATACCGCCGCTATTCAGCTCTGCAAGGCATTGACGCCCAACGCCAAAGCCCTGGTCACGGCCTCGCCGGGCAAGCGCGAACGGGTCGCGGCGCTGGGGGCGGCGCTGGTCATCGACTACCGAACCCAGGATTTCGCCGCGGAGGTCAAACGCTTTACCGACGGGCGGGGGGTGGCGGTCATTCTCGATCACATCGGCGCCGCCTATCTGGCCTCCAACATGAAATCCCTCGCCGTCGGCGGACGGCTGGTCGTCATCGGCGTCACCAGCGGCATCGAGGCGCAGCTGAATCTGGGCCTGATGATGGTCAAGCGCCAACGGATCATCGGCTCCGTGCTCCGGTCCCGGCCGGTGCCCGAAAAATCGGCCATCGTCGCCGAGTTCGCGGACCAGGTGCTGCCCCTGCTGGCGGAGCGGAAAATCGTGCCGCTGATCCACAAGGTCTATGCACTGGAAGACGCGGCCCAGGCCCATCGCGAGATGGAAGCCAGCGCCCATTTCGGCAAGATCGTCCTGGCCCTATCTTGAGAATGGATTCCAGATAAGGAACGATTCAAAAATAACGTGAACAGATACTTTTTTAACCGCAAAGGCGCAAAGGACGCAAAAAGTTACCTGGAGAGAATGACGCGCCGGATACCTTGTGCTTCGACGTGTCGTCCGTATCCGATCCTGAAGCAGCAGGTCAGCTGGCGGATAAATCCATGGAAATCGCTGCACTTATTGGAAATTCCCGGCTTTCCGGATAGGTTTGGCAATTGCGTGTGTCCTGGATGGTATCGATCTGTAATCAGGTCTGAAAACGGGGAGCCAGAGCAGAGTGTCGACTGAGAGAAGACCGTCGTCGTTTGCATGGTTCATGGTGCATATCGCGTTCCCCCTCGTGCCATTCTTGATCGAGGGGGTTATCCGGTATCTGGTATTCGATGCCTCGGTATCCTGGACCACATTCAGCAGTGCCACCCTGGCCATGTCATCCGGCCTGTTATGCCTGTTTGTCAGTCAGAGCTTGCTGACCCATCAACCTATTACGCTAAGCGAACAGGAAACAGAGCGCATGATTGGAATGGTTTATGCTTTTTCAATCCTGGCAATTGTTTCATTTGTCCTCTTTGGGGCCGTGGTGTTGCTTTCCGCCTTGATTGAAAAGGCAAGTCTGAATGGCTTTTCAGAGATAAAAGCCGAGTTTGATTCCTTTATTTTGGTCGGCTCTTCAGTCTCCATATTGCTTTCGATATACGCGCAAAGAAGCTTCAAGCTGAGGACGGCTGTGTGAATGCTACGGTTCAAATAGGGTCCTGGATCGGTGGAGGATTTATCGGCGCGATTTTGTCGCTGATTCTGGCCTTTTTTGCTATATCCTGGGCAAGAAGGAAATTGCCTATTGCCCATTATGTTGCCGTGATCGGCTACCCGAGATCGGGAAAGACGACCTTGATTACGGCCTTGTTCGCGGAAATCTTTTCCCGCAAGATAAAGCATCTGGCCATTACCCCGAGGGGTGAGGAAACAATCAACCGTGTCAATGAGGATATCGCCCGTTTGGAACGTGGTGAGGAATTAGGCGCCACGACGGATCAGGACCTGTTCGCCTACCGGGCGGATATGACCACCAGGCGGGGGCCGTTTACAAGGTATTATAAAATAGAGATCGGGGATTTTCCCGGTGAGGACAGCAGGAAACTCGCTGAGGATGGCGGAGAACCTTCCAACAAGACTATTCAGTGGCTGCATAATTTACCTTATTTCAAATGGGTACTGAGTGCCGATGCCTTTATCTTTGTGGTGGATTCGGAAAAGGTTATCGCCAAGGAGGGGTCTGAGGTATATCGATCCCAGCTGACAAGCTCCTTTCGTGCCGCATGGCAGAGACTCAAGGATCATCATTATGATGGGGAAAAAAGATTACGCAATAAGCCGATTGTCCTGGTATTTTCAAAATCCGATTTATTATACGGCTTGTTGGAAATTTCCGATAAGGATGTTTTTGCGGAAGTAGAAAACGGACTTCTGGATGAATACTCGGATCTGATCGCTTATCTCAAGTCGGAGACGGAGAAATTCAGCCTGGTGTTCAGTAGCTCCTTCAGGAAGGACTCCGAAACCGGGATAAGAATGGGGGCACGGAAGTTGTTGGAGGGCGTGCTGCCGAGGTGAGGATGGTTCGGCAGTAGTGTTCTAACTTTGTTGTTTCCGGGATTCGGCGTATATACCCATGAACAACAAAATTACAACACCACCCGCGAGGAGATTTCGGTTGAGAGTTTTTCACCTGAATGCGCGTGCCGGGGCGGTGGTTCTGTATGTGATCGCATTGCTGCCGGCCCTGCCCGCCTCAGCGGCCAATTGGCTCCTGCTCCAGGGGACCGAGCCGGCCGGGGCGCCGGCCTATCGTCCCTACGGCTTCGTCGGTATCGAGTATCTGCATACCGACGATTCGCGGCTTGCGGCCGGCTCCTTCGCGGGGCAGGCCATGGCCGCGAACCGGATCGGCCCCCGGTTGGAGAATACCTCCGAACTCCAGGTCTCCCACGTCCGCCTGGGACTGCGGGGACGCCTGTTCGACGGCAAGCTCGACTATCGGCTCTCACCGCTCGCCGGCGACAACGGCATCTCCCACAACGGCGGCCCCAATGTGAAGTTCACGGATGTGAGCGTCACGCTCAATCTGATTCCCTACGCCCGAATCCGCATGGGTCAGTTCAGGCATCCGGGCTCGGAGGAGGGCTTGCAGCCCACCGTTTTGCGTGACTACATCCGTCCCACCAATCTCTCCCGACAGCTGACCAACGAGCGCTTTTTCGACCACGACGGCGCCCTGACGACCGATGAGAACACCTTCGACGGGCCCGTGAGCGGTTGGCGCAATACCGGTGTCCAGGTCTTCGATGCCTTCCGGACGGGCGCCTGGGAACATACCTATGCCCTCATGGCGGGCACCGGCAGCGGTCTGGCCATCTATAACGGCTCCGGCAGCGGTCGGCCGGACTGGCATCTCTACTGGAGCTCCGAGTGGCTCCTCGGCGGCAAGGGTCCCTTCCGTGAGGGCTTGAAGCTGTTCGGCTGGTACCAGGACGGAGAGCGCGAGCTGCGTACCGGAACCCAGCAGAGAACACAAACCTTCGACCGCCGGCGTTACGGCCTGGGCGCCACCTTCCGCCAGGGTCCCTGGCGGGTCATGGGGGAGTGGGTCGGGGCCGACGGCATGATCCCCGGCGGCACGGATGGCGGCGCCGTTCCGGGTGCCGTCAGCAACAACGGGGCAGCGATCTCGGGCCGCAATGTCCTGCCGGACAACGAGGCCGACGGCTGGTATCTGGACGGGGGCTATACCCTGTTCGACAAGTGGGAGCTGCGCGCCCGCTATGATCGCCTCGACCGGGGGACCGACGGGGCGCGGACCGAGCGCCGCTTCGAGACCTTCACCCTCGGCCTTACCTACCGCCACAATAAGCATGTGCGCCTGCTCGCCGACTATGAGTTCCGCGAGGCCGAGGCCCCCGGCCTGTCCGGCGACGCCATCCCCAACCGGATCATGAGCCGGGTGGACGATGTGTTCGGCGTCAAGCTCTGGGCCGGATTCTGAGCTGCGATGCGCGTGACGGGTTGGGCGAGCGTCGTCGCTGGTCGCAAGACCCATGGCAGGGATTTCTCAAGGCTCCCTGAAATGTTTCATCCACAGAAGGGCAGATTCCGAATATGACCACTATCCGCCAAGAAGACCTGATCCAAAGCATCGCCGACGGCTTTCAATACATCTCCTACTACCACCCGCAGGACTATATTCGCGCCCTGGCCGCGGCCTATCAGGCCGAGGAATCCCCCGCGGCGAAGGACGCCATGGCCCAGATCCTGGTCAACTCCCGGATGTGCGCCGAGGGCCAGCGCCCCATCTGTCAGGACACCGGCATGGCGGTGGTGTTCCTCCGGGTGGGGATGGACGTGCGCTGGGAGGCGGAGCTGGGCATTCAGGAGATGGTGGACGAGGGCGTGCGCCGTGCCTATGCTCACCCGGATAATGTACTGCGCGCGTCCATGGTTGCGCCCCCGATCGGGGAGCGCGCGAACACCCGCGACAATACCCCCGCGGTGGTCCACATGGAGCTGGTGCCGGGGGACCGGGTGGTGGTGCGGCTGGCGGCCAAGGGCGGCGGCTCGGAAAACAAAAGCAAATTCACCATCCTCAACCCCAGCGACAGCCTGGTGGACTGGGTGCTGGAGATGGTCCCCAAGATGGGCGCCGGCTGGTGTCCGCCGGGGATGCTGGGGGTAGGCATCGGCGGCTCCGCGGAAAAGGCCATGCTCCTGGCCAAGGAGGCCCTGATGGAGCACATCGATATCCACGAACTCAAGGCCCGGGGCCCCGCGAATGCCATCGAAGAGCTGCGCCTGGAGCTCTTCGAGAAGGTCAATGCCCTGGGGATCGGCGCCCAGGGGCTGGGGGGGTTGACCACCATCCTGGACCTGAAGATCCGGACCTACCCGACCCACGCCGCCTCCCTGCCGGTCGCCGTCATCCCCAACTGCGCCGCTACCCGGCACCTGGACTTCACCCTGGACGGCAGTGGACCGGCCAAGCTCGAGCACCCGCGCCCGGAGGATTGGCCGGACGTCACCTGGGAGGCCGGCCCGAACGCCAGGCGAGTCGATCTGGACCGGATCACGCCGGAAGAGACCGCCACCTGGCAGCCCGGCGACCGCATCCTGCTCTCCGGCAAACTGCTGACCGGGCGGGACGCGGCCCACAAGCGCATCGCCGACATGCTGGCCCGCGGCGAATCCCTGCCCGCGGGGGTGGATTTCACCAATCGCTTCATCTACTACGTAGGTCCGGTGGACCCGGTACGGGACGAAGTCGTCGGCCCCGCCGGCCCCACCACCGCCACCCGCATGGACAAGTTCACCGAGATGATGCTGGCCGAAACCGGGCTCATCGGCATGGTGGGCAAGGCCGAACGCGGCCCCGTGGCCATCGAGGCCATCAAAAAGCACCGGGCGGTCTACCTGATGGCCGTCGGCGGGGCGGCCTACCTGGTAGCCAAGGCGATCAAGGGCTCGCGCATGATCGCCTTCGAGGATCTGGGGATGGAGGCGATCCGCGAGTTCGAGGTCCGGGATATGCCGGTGACCGTCGCCGTCGACGCCCGCGGCGAGTCCGTGCACAAGACAGGCCCGGCGCAGTGGCGGGCGCGGATCGGCAAACTGCCGGCGGACACTTAAGAACCGAGGGGCGGGAAAGGCCATGGACGGCCACATCCCGCCGACCGATCTACCGCCCTTCTTGAATCCGCAGATTGCACGGATTCCCGCAGATTAAGGATGGGTACTGTCACACGGCAAAGTGCGGTAAACTCCGAACACCTTGCTTTCACGCTGGTCAAAATAGGTGAAGATTATGTTGAAACGACATAAACGACTCGTACCGGCAATCATGATTGCCACGCTGTTACCGACGGTACCCATGACCCTGTGGGGTTCGGAAGCCAAAGTGAACAACGAGAAAAGCGCTGATGAGGAATTGGCCTATGTACTCGTCAAACTTGAAAAACAAACGCGCCGGGTGATTGTCAATCTTCACAAAAAAAAGCAACCCGGAGGTAAGGGCAAGACAATAACGTACAAAAAGTATTTGATTGACAATCGTATTCTACCCGCGGCCATAGCAGACTCCATTTTTTCCGACGTTGTTCCGCAGGCAACAGGGGGGCGGGCGTGGGTGAAAATGGTCGTTCCAAATCCCAGAAATCCCAACAATACCGGGGATGCGGTGGCACTCGACATGGTCGCCGCATTACAGCAAGGCGTCCCCTCGGTCGAGCGCAAGACGGTCGATGCCTATTACTATGGTGAACCGATCGTCACCACCCCTGGGTGTCTGATCTGTCATGGAAAACCCGCCGGCGAACCCGATCCGTATTTTAAGGAGTACACCAAAGACGGGTGGGTGGCCAACGAGATTGTTGGTGGGGTTATTGCGCGAGTCGCTCCCAAAAAGCCATAATCGTTATCGTGACGATGTCACGATTACCCACAGAACCGTAGGGCGGGAAAGGCCATGGACGGCCCCATCCCGCCGACCGATCCTACCGCCCTTCTTGAATCCGCAGATTGCGCGGATTCCCGCGGATTAAAAATGAAATAATCCGCGGATAAACTCGATTCCCCCTCCCGGCGGGAGAAGAACCGCGGAGCGGGAAAGGCCATGGACGGCCGCATCCCGCCGACCGATCCTACAGCCCTTCTTGAATCCGCAGATTGCGCGGATTTCCGCGGATTAAGAATGGAATAATCCGCGGATAAATTCGATTCCCCCCTCCCGGCAGGATGCGCGGCACTTTCCCGCCCTACAGCCCTGTATGTTAGGATTACAAATATCTAACATAAATATATTTTGTCAACCTTTGGCAAAGGTGATCCATGTTTGGGGAGCGGCTGAAACTCGCGCGGAAAAAGGCTGGGCTCTCTCTGGACGGACTCGTCGAGGAGCTGGGCGGCGCGGTCACCAAGCAGGCGCTCAGTAAATACGAGCGTGGGCTCATGATGCCGGGGTCGAGGGTACTCACCGAGCTCGCGCAGGCGCTCGACGTCACCCTCGATTACCTGCTGGGCGAAGAGGTACTGAATCTGGAGGGGGTCGATTTCCGGAAACAGGCGCGGACCACCGCGAAGGACCGCGCACAGGTCGAGGCAACGGTTATCGACCAGCTCGAGCGTTACCTCACGGTAGAAGAAATCCTGGAGTTGGAAAGCGCCCAGTGGCACGCCCCGAAGCTGGAGGATGGCCGCTTGGGGGACATCGAAGGGGTGGAAGCTGTAGCAAACGGGCTTCGGGATGAATGGGACCTCGGCAATGACCCGATTCCAGGCATGAGCGAATTGCTCGAAGAGCACGGAATCAAGGTTTTAATGCTGGAGCTTCCGAAAAGCGTCTCCGGGCTGACCTGTCTTGTTGCCCGCAGGAATACTCGGGCGAAGTTGCCGGCCATCGTCGTGAATAAGCGCCATGGTCTCGAACGCCGGCGCCTCACCCTCGCCCACGAGTTGGCGCACCGGGTATTGACTATCCCTCCCTCATTCAGCGACAAGAAGAAAGAAGCCGCGGCCCAACGCTTTGCCGGGGCCTTCCTGATGCGGGCCGATCATCTGCGGCAGGAGGTCGGCAAGCGGCGCGCCAGGCTCGGCTATCAGGAGCTCATCGATCTGAAGCGCATGTATCGGGTCAGTGCGGCGGCACTGGTGGTAAGGCTCGAACAAATCGGCATTATCGATAAGGCGACCCTGTCCACCTTGTTTCAGACCATCGGGAGAAGCTGGCGGTCTTTCGAGCCGGAAGAGCTCGAGCCCCCGAAAAAGCGCGGTGAGTTCGAGCAACCAAAGCGCTTCGAGCGGCTCAGCTACCGGGCACTGGCGGAAGGCTATATTTCACCCGCCAAGGCCATGGAGCTTTTGAATAAGCCCCTATCCGAGATCGAGGAGGGAATGCGTGGGCCGGAGCCGCTCGGTACGCATCATCGTCTGTGATACGTCTTGCGCCCTACGTCGCTTTCTCGAGGATCCCCTGGTACTCGTCCCGGATGACCTGATCCATACCCGCCTGCGCCGATATCGTTGAGCCGATGCGCTTCCACATCCGAAAATAGTGAGGCATTCTTGTCTCCACGGAGCCGTAGGGCGGGAAAGGCCATGGACGGCCGCATCCCGCCATCGCCATGCCATGCCATGCCACGTCTCCGCGGCGCGGAGCTTTCCTGTTCCCACAGCGCGTGGGAACGAAAGAAAATAAGGTGAAATGGGGGTACTAGGGGACGTTCTCAATTAAATGCAGCAAACCCATACCCTTGTCGGTGGGTCACCGCCTTCAGTGTTCTCACACCAAGCCACGAAGAATTCTGCCGTGGTCTCGGATGGCTCTTGGCGTTGCCGGTGCCACCGCACCGTCATTCCGGGTGGGCCCCCGGAATCTGCCGCTGCCAGGGACGGCGACCCGAGGCCTCCCATCGAGAGCCGTGTGGTTCCGGGCCTCCGCGGAGAGGGTGCAAAAGTTGGACCTCACAGGTTCCGGTGACTGGCCATCCCTG